>NZ_JBEXDT010000119.1:0-23715 GCF_040605905.1 Nonomuraea sp. NPDC005501
CCGCCCGTGGCCGCAGGGGATGACACGGCGCCGGGAACGCGGGTCCATGTCGGTGTTCACCGTGCTGTTCTCGTGGGGTTACTGGACCGTGAAGCCCTGCTCCTGGCCGTACTTCACGGAGGCGTCCTGCCACGCCTTCAGGCCGTCCTGCAGCGTGGTGCCGCTGATGTACGCCTTGCCGACGGTGTCGTTGAAGACGCTGTTGGCGTAGACCTGGTACGGCAGGTAGGACCAGCCGGGGACGACCTGGCTCGCCGACTCGGCGAGGACCTGGTTGATCTGCTGGTCGCCGAAGTACGCGAACTTCTTGTCGCGGAAGGCCGGGGACTCCAGCTGCGCCTTGGTGGCCGGGAACGCGCCGCCGTCCACGCGGGCCTGCGCACCCTCGTCGACACTGGCGTACTTGGCGAAGGCGTAGGCCAGCTCCTTGTTGGCGGCGGCCTCCGGGACGGCCAGCGAGCTGCCCCCGTTCTCCGAGGTGGCCTTGCCGCCGCTGTCCCACTGCGGCATGGGCGCGACCCGCCACTTGCCGGCCCCGGCCTTGACGCCGGTCTCGAGGTTGGCGGGCATCCAGGCGCCGATCACGAGCGTGGCGATGCTGCCGTCACCGAGGCCCTTGTACCAGGCGTCGCTCCACGAGCTGACCGGCGCGACGAGCTTGCCGCTGACGAGCTGCTGCCAGGCCGAGGTGAACTTCTGCGTTCCGGCGTCGGCGAAGTTGACGCTCACCTTGGTCCCGTCGACCTGGTAGGGCTTGCCGCCGGCCTGCCAGATCATGCTGGTGGTGAAGCCGGCGTCGCCGGTGTCGTTGGTGATGTACGCCTTCGGGTCGGCGTCGTGCAGCTTCTTGGCCGCCGCGATGTACTCGTCCCAGGTCGCCGGCACGTCGATCTTGTGCTTGTCGAAGACGTCCTTGTTGTAGAACAGGGCCATCGGGCCGGAGTCCATGGGCAGGCCGTAGATCCCGCTGCCGGAGTGGACGGCGCCCCACGGGCCGGGGGTGAAGGTGCCGTCGAGCTTGTCCGCGCCGAAGGCCGTCAGATCGGCGACCGACTTGCCGAGCGCGAACTGCGGCAGGGCGTAGTACTCGATCTGGGCGACGTCGGGGACGCCGGAGCCGGCCTTGACCGCGTTCTGCAGGGCGGTGTACTGGTCGTTGCCGGTGCCGGCGTTGACCAGGTTGACCTTGACCTTCGGGTACTTGGTCTGGAAGTCGGCGACCACCTTCTTCAGGGTGGGCTCCCACGCCCAGACCGTGATGCTGCCGCCGGCGTCCAGCGCCGTCTGGAGGTCGTCGGTGGACGCGCCCTGGGTGGCGGCGGCGCCGGAGCCGCCGTCACCGGAGGAGCCACAGGCGGTGGCGAGCAGCGACACCGACAGCGCGGCGCCCAGCAGGAGGGCATGGCGGCGGGTTATCGTCATGGATGGCCCTTTCATGGGGTGTACCTGGAGACGGTCGAGCGTGGCGTCGGTCATCCCTTGACGCTTCCGGCCGACAGCCCCGACTGCCAGTACCGCTGGAGCAGCAGGAACGCCGCGATCAGCGGGACGATGGTGAGCAGTGATCCGGTGATCACGAGGTTGAAGATGGCCTCACCGCCCGCGGTGGACGCCTGGCGGTTCCAGCTGTTGAGGCCGAGTGTCAGCGGATACCAGTCCGGGTCCTTGAGCATGATCAGCGGCAGGAAGTAGTTGTTCCAGGTCGCGACGACGGTGAACAGCAGGACCGTGACGATCCCGGGCGCCAGCAGCGGCAGGCTGATGCGGAAGAACGTCTGGAACTCCCGGGCCCCATCCACGCGCGCCGATTCGAGGATCTCGTCGGGGACGGCGTCGGAGGCGAACGTCCACATGAGGTAGAGGCCGAACGGCGAGACGAGCGACGGGATGATGATCGCCCAGGGGGTGTCGGTCAGGCCGAGGCCGGAGAACATGAGGAAGGTCGGGACGGCCAGCGCGGTGCCGGGGACCGCGACCGCCCCGATGACGATCGCGAAGACGGCCTTCTTGCCGGGGAAGTCGAACTTCGCCAGCCCGTACCCGGCGATCGTCGCCAGCAGCGTCGCGCCGCCCGCGCCGACGACGACGTAGAGCAGGGTGTTGAGCAGCCAGCGGGTGAAGATGCCGCCGCCGTAGGTGAAGGTGTCGCCGATGTTGGCGAACAGGGCGAAGTCGCCGTCGAACCACAGGCCGAACGTGCCGAGCAGCCCTTCCTGCGTCTTGGTCGCGTTGATCACGAGCCAGGCCAGCGGGAGCAGCGTGTAGAGGAGCATGATCGCGGTCAGTGCGGTCAGCGTGGCGCTGCGCCGCCTCCGCGGTGACCTGCGCCGGATCACCAGAGGGCCGGAGGAGGTCCGCGCGCGGCGGGGAGCGTGGGTGGTGGCTGTCATGGTCAGGCCCCCTTCCGCATGCCGCGGAGCTGGACGACGTAGGCGACGACCATGGTGATCACGCCCATGACGATGGCGACGGTCGCCGAGTAGTTGAACTGCTGGCCCCTGAAGGACAGCGAGTAGGCGTAGTAGTTCGGCGTGAAGTAGGTCGTGATGGCGTTCGGGGCCAGGTCCTTGAGGACGCTGGGCTCGGTGAAGAGCTGGAAGCTGCCGATGATCGAGAAGATGGTCGAGATCAGCAGTGCTCCGCGCAGGGCGGGGAGCTTGATCGACCAGACGATGCGGAGCTGGCCGGCGCCGTCCATCTCCGCCGCCTCGTACAGGGACGGATTGACCACGCGGAGGGCGGAGTACAGGATCAGCATGTTGTAGCCGACGAACTCCCAGGTCACGATGTTGCCGATCGAGGCGAGGATCAGGTCGGCCGACAGGGGGGCCGGCAGCGACAGCCCGAGCGTCTCGTTCAGGTTGCCGATGAGGCCGAACTGGGTGCCGTACATGAAGCCCCACATCAGCGCCGCGACCACCGAGGGCACCGCGTAGGGCAGGAACACCGAGATGCGGAAGAAGCTCGTCCCGTACAACCGGCCGCTGTCGATCGCCAGAGCCACCAGCAGCGCCAGGAACAACATGATCGGGACCTGGACGACCAGGAAGATCGCCACCCTGCCGAAGGCGGACCAGAACTGCGGGTCACCCAGCGCCTTGAGGTAGTTGTCGGCGCCGACGAAGGTGGTCCCGCCGATCAACTGGGTGCGGAACAGGCTCAGGTAGACGGAGTACGCGATCGGCGCCAGGAAGACGAGCGCGAACACCACCATGAACGGCCCGACGAACCGCCATCCCGTCCACGGTCGCCGCCCCCGGGACGCCGCCCTCCAGCCGGCCGGCGCGCCCGCCTGCGGTGTTGCGACCACCGGTCCACTCCTCCCTGCCGGTACACCCGACTCTCAGCGTGACGTTCACGTGAACATACGGCCGGCGAGGGAGCCCCCAACCTGCTGACCCAGGGTGAGGAGGGGTGATCGACAAGTGATGTTTACGTAAACGTCCGTGCGGTATCGTGGCACCCGCCACACGGGTCGTCAAGGTTTCCCCCACGTTGACGGCCGTCCCAGCCTTGACGAGGTCGGACGGCGGCGGAAGGGCGGCAGGGAGGAAGCAATGGACCGGGGCGGTCGGGAACAGAGGGACGCGATGCCGGGCGCGGCGTCCGGTGCGGCGTCCGGTGCGGTGCCCAGCGGGGGCGCGCGACGCGGCGGGTCGAACATCCCCGGCGGGCGCCGTAAGCAGCGTGTCTCCATGGCCGACGTCGCCAAGCTCGCGGGTGTCTCGTCGCAGACCGTGTCGCGGGTCTCGAACGGCCATCCCGGCGTGATCGACTCGACCCGCGAGCAGGTGCTCGGGGCCATGCGCGAGCTGGGCTACCGGCCCAACAGCGCCGCCCGCGCGTTGCGGTACGGCCAGTTCAACACCATCGGCGTCATCCTCTTCAGCCTGGCCTCGACCGGCAACAGCCGCACGGTGGAGGCGATCGCCACCCACGCCGCGGCCGAGGGGTACGCCATCACGCTCATCCCCATCGACGTGCCCACCCAGGACAACGTGCTGGGAGCCTTCACCCGGATGGGCGAGCTGGCCGTGGACGCGGTCGTCGTCATCATCGAGATCCACCTGCTCGACTCCGGCACCGTGACCCTGCCGCCCGGAGTGCACATCGTGGTCGTGGACTCCGACGCCGGCGACCGCTACAGCGTCGTCGACACCGACCAGGCCGAAGGTGCGCGACGGGCCGTCCACCACCTGCTCGACCTGGGACATCACACCGTCTGGCACGTGACCGGGCCGCAGACGTCCTACGCCGCCCAGAGCCGCGCCCGCGCCTGGCGCACCACGCTGGAGAAGGCCGGCCGGCCGGTGCCGCCGCCCCTGCACGGCGACTGGTCGGCCGAGTCCGGCTTCGCCGCCGGTCTCGCGCTCGCCGACGAGCCCGGCTGCACGGCGGTGTTCGCCGCCAACGACCAGATGGCCCTCGGGCTGCTGCGCGCCTTCCACGAGCGCGGCCGGGCGGTCCCCGGCGACATCAGCGTGGTCGGCTTCGACGACATCCCGGACGCCGAGTTCTTCGTCCCGCCCCTGACCACCGTTCACCAGGACTTCGCCGAGGTGGGCCGGAGGTGCGTGCAGCGGGCCCTGGTCCAGATCCGCGAAGGCCGCCCCTCGCCCCCCGGCACCGACCTCGTCCCGACCAGCCTGGTGGTCAGGCGCAGCACGGCCGCACCACGCTCGGCGGCCCCTTGATCGCCCGCCCGGCGCCGGGCGACGGTCAGCCGGGGACCGCGTTCACGAGGCGCCGGCCATCAGTGCGGCATCCCCGGTGAAACAGATCAGGTGAGCGCTTCGGAAAGCCAGTCGGCGGCGGCCGCCAGCCAGTCGGGGCGGACGTTGCCGAGCAGGTGGTCGCCGAGCGGGAGGTGCAGATACTGCCCGCGTGGTGCCAGGCGGGCCAGCGGCTCGCCGTTGGTCACGCCGGGGATGACGTCCTGGCCGCCGTCCACCACCAGCATGGGGCAGGCGATCCGCGGCGCGAGGGCCGACAGGTCCACCTGCCCGGCGAAGCGGCGGCCCTCCGGCCCGCCGCCGGCCCGCCGGGCGAGGAGCTCCCGTACGGGGGGCGGCAAGGCGTCCCAGTGCAGCCGGAAGGGACCGCTGACGGTGACGGCGGCCGCCACGCGGGGCTCCCGTGCGGCGCTCTCGGCGACGTAGTAGCCGCCGAGGCTGAGCCCGACGAGTCCCACCCTGTCCGTGCCGAGTGCGTCGACGACCCGGCCGATCACGTGGTGGTAGTCGGCGCGGACCGTGGTGGTGGCGGTGAGCACGCCCTGTCCCGGCCCGTCCATGGCGAACACGGCCATGCCCCGGCGCAGCAGGGCGTCGACCACGTCGTGGAACTCCTCCTTGCCGGAGTCCAGTCCCGGAACCACCACCGCGGTGGCCGCGCCGCCGGCCGGGCCGCGCAGCCAGCCGGCGAAGCCCGGTCCCTCGATCCGGCGCGCGCCCGGCTCCAGCAGGTCGAGGGCACGGCCCATGGCGGTGTCCGCCTCGGCGGCCGCGACCGCCTGCTCACGGTTCGGCCCCAGGGTGGCGAAGTGGAACCAGCGCGCCGCCACCCGCAGGTGCTCGCCCGCCGAGATCTCCGTGGCCGCCTGTCCGGCGCGCCCCAGATGCCCACGCGCGGCGCGCATGAAGGCCGCACCCCAGTCCTCCAGGTCCGCGAGCTCGCCGGTGACGCGCAGGTACTCGTGCGGGTCGAGCCCCGCTCCGGTGGCGCGCGACAGGTTGGCGGCGGCGAATTCCGCGACGCTCATCGTGATGCCCCGATCGTCGGCACGGCCTTCGCCGGATACGGCGTTCCCGCAAGTCGATCACGACCCTTGCGGTCTGGCTCCAGCCTGCGGTACGGCGACAACGCCTCCGCCTTGATCAGCACTTCGGACGGGGAGGGCGCGGGCCGGGCGTCCCGGACGAGCTCCACCGGCCGCGCCGCGTCCCCCGGATGGATCAATCTACGCATGCGGCCATGAAACCGGCAGCCGGGTCGCGTGATCCAACAACGGAAGCGGCAGACCGACAACCACGGGTTGTCGCCTGTGGTGACGGGCTTGGATCTGGACCCAGGCGCAGGTGCGCCCCTTCGTGCGGGTCTGTCCGGTGATCGGCTCTGCCCCGTCATCGGTAGTGGTGTTGAGTGCTCTTCATCGCCGCAGGGTGCGATGGCGCAGGAGATCGAAAGCCGACCGTCACGCGGGATGGAACTCAGCGGTAGCGGGTGATCATGGGGCCGAAGTTCTTGCCATAGGTGAGGCCCACTGCGTAGACCGTCCTGGTTCCGGGCACCGCGCTCACCGCGGAGATCTGGACCTCACGCCTGCGGTTCGCCCCTGCCATCGGCGGTAGCTCGGTCCGGCTGCCGTCGGGCGCGATCCGGACGGTCCCGCTCAAGCCGCCCTCATCGGCTTCCCAGTCGACCAGGATGATCCCGTCAGCGCCGTCGGAGCCGGACGCGCTGACCTCGGCCGAGCCCGGCATCCGCGACCACGCCGTGCCGTCCCAGTGCATGGTGATCGTGGTGCTGCTGCTGCCGTCCTCGTAGTCGAACACCCTGTGGGTGCCCATCGCCCACACGTTGCCGGGACCGTGCGCGACGACCTGGGTGAGCGTGATCGACGGGATGCTGCCGTCCGGCCGGCCCTGGCTGTTGATCTCCCGGCTCGGCGTGCGGTCCTCGGGCGCGGGGACCAGTCGCCATGACCGGCCGTCCCAGCGCATGGTCGCCGCCTGGGAGCTGGTGCTCCCCCGGGGGAGCGGCCGGCCGGTGCCGCCGACCGCCCACACCTGGTCGGGCGCCGCGGCCGACACCGACGCCGCCCAGGTGGGCAGGCGCGTGACCGTCCAGGCCCGTCCGTCCCAGTGCGCGGCGTGATCCCCGACCACCAGCCACACATCGTCGGGCGCGACGGCGGTGGCACCGGCCCGCTCGCCCGGGTCGTAGTCGATGTCCGGCAGCGGAACCCGGCTCCAGCGCCGGCCGTCCCAGTGGTGGGCGGTCAGAGCGGTGGTGGCGGCGAAGACCCAGGCGTCGCGCGGTCCGCTCACCGCCAGCGCGGGAAACCTCTCATCATCCTTGGAGTCCCACGTCACCTCGGGCGCGGGACGCTCGCGCCAACGCCGGCCGTCGAAGTGCAGAAGCAGCAGCCGTCCGGTGCCTTCGTGCGGGCTGCCGAGCGTCCACACGTCGCGTGGGCCGCTGGATGCGACTGCTTTCAGACGGAATCCGCGCTGATCGCCGACATGCTCGAGCTGCCAGCCCCGGTCTCGGGCAGTACGGACCGGAGAGGGTTCGGGGGTTGTCGCGTTGACGCTGGGGGAGGTCGCGGTCGGCGCGGGAGCACCTCGCGGCGGCGGCGCGGCGGCGCACCCCGCACCCAGGACGGCAGCCGCGCATAACGCGGCCAGGCGCTTGGCGATCAGCTTGGCACTCCTGGCACAAGATGCTGGAGACGCGCGGTGACCTCGTCCAGCCGCCCGCCACGACACCAGCGCGGCAACCTTAACGACAATCTCCAGCTCCGGCATCTTTCAGCACCCCTCCACGGCGTACACGGCTCCCCGGCGACGTACGCAGCGCCACGCACACCCAAGACCCGAACACCGCGACCAGCGGTCACGTCCGGAGGCGTGTCAGCCACCCGTACGTTCGGAATGATCAACCGGTGCCGACCGTCGAGAGGGTCGAGCCGGTGCGGGTCTTGGCCACCTTGAGCTGGGCCGGGATGCGGCTGCGCAGCTCCGGGACATGGCTGATGATGCCGACCGCGCGGCCGCCGTCGCGCAGCCCGTCGAGGATGTCGAGCACCCCGTCCAGCGTGTCCTCGTCCAGCGTGCCGAACCCCTCGTCCACGAACAGCGTGCCGATCTCCGCCCCGCCCGCCTCGGCCGTGACCACGTCGGCCAGGCCGAGCGCCAGAGCGAGCGAGGTGATGAAGCTCTCGCCGCCGGACAGCGTCGCCGGGTCGCGGTCCACGCCGGTCCACCCGTCGCACACCCGAAGCCCGAGTCCGCCCCCGGAGCGCCCCCGGGCGCCGGCCGTCTTGCGCAGGTCGTGCTGGAGCAGGTAGCGGCCGGCCGACATGTGGTCGAGGCGCTCGTTGGCGGCGTCGACCACCTGCCGGAGCCGCTCCCCCAGCACGAACGACGACAGGCTCATGCTCCACTGGTTGTCGCTCGACGTGCCGCTGGCCAGGGCGGCCAGGCGCTCGGCGAGGCGGTGCCGCTCGGCGGCGGGCCGCCACCGGTCAAGGCCCTCCTCCAGCTCGGCGAGCAGCTCCCGCAGCCGCCGCTCCCTGGCCTCGGCCCGGTCGCGCGCCGACGCGAGGACGGTGTGGGCGCGCTCGGCCTCGTCGCGCTCCGCCTCCAGCGCCTCCAGGTCGGGAACGGGCTCGGCGGCAGCCGCCACCAGCTCGGGGTCCTCCAGGGTGGCCGTGACCGCCGCGTACTCGTCGTCCAGCCGCCGCAGCGCCTCGGCCCTGCTCTCCTGCTCCGCGGGGGACCGCACGGCCCCGGCCGCCTCGGCGGCGTCGCCGAACCCGGCCTCCACCGCCGCCCGCTCCGCCGCCCGCTCCGCCTCGGCCCGCTCGCGCTCGGCGGTGACGGCCCGCTGGGTCGCCTCCAGCGCCTCATGGAGCAGCTCCGCCTCGTCGTTCAGCCGGGACAGGCGGGCGGTGAGCGTCTCGTCGGCGCCGCGCGCGCTGTCGAGCCGCGCGGTCAGCCGCGTCGCGTCCCCGCTGAGCTCCTCCTGCCGGGTACGGCCCGCGGCCAGCCGCGCGGTGACGCGGCGGACCCGCTCCTCCAGCTCCACCCGCTCCCGCGCGAGCCTCGCCGCCTCGGCCGCGAGCGCGCTCTCCCGCGCCGCCGACCCCCGCAGCCGCCGCACCACCTGCTCGGCCTCGGCCAGCGCGTCGGGCCCCATCTCGGGCGGGAACCCGTCGAGCGGCTCTCCGCCGACGCTGTCCGTCTGTCGGGCGGCGTCGCCCGTCTGTCGGTCGTCGCCGGCCGTCTGCCGGCCGGTGGGGTCGCGTGTTTCGTCCGCCGCCGGTCGCTCCTCGGCTTCGCGCTGGAGGGAGGCGAGGAGGGGCAGGTCGCTCTGGAGGAGGCGGCCGGCGAGGCGGGCGCGTTCGGCGCGGAGGCGGGTGCGGTGGGCGCGGCGGGCCGCGAGGGACTCGCCGACCTCCCGGGACCGCTCCCTGACCTGGTCGCGCTCCACCTCGATCCGCTCGTACGCGGCAAGCAGGGCCGGCTCCTGGGCGGCGATCGCCTCCAGGCGGGCCAGCTCCCGCTCCGCCTCCCGCACCGCGGATTCGGCGGCGTCGAGGTCCAGCCCGAGGGTGGCCTCCACCGCGTCGGCGTGGCGGGACCGGAGGGTGGCCAGCGCGCGTTCGGCCGCCTCACGCTCGGCGAGGGCCCTCTCGTGGGCGCTCTCGGCGGCACGCTCGTCCTCCGGTGACGGAGCGCTCGGGGCGGGTGAGGCGGGGGCGGGATGGTGGTCGGAACCGCACACGGCGCACGGGCGGCCCTCGGTCAGGTCGCGGGCCAGCTCGGCCGCCATGCCGTCGATGCGGGCCTGGCGGATGTCGAGCCAGCGTTCGCGCAGGCTCTGGGCCTCGTCCACCAGGGCCTCGCACGTGGCGGAGGCCGTCACCAGCTCGGCCGCCAGGCCGTCGCGGCGCCGGACCGTGTCAAGGGACGTCCTCGCCGCGTCGAGCGCCGCGCCGACCGCCGGGATCACCGCCGCCTCCGCACGCATCGCGGCCAGCCGGTCGTGGGCCTGCGCGAGCCGTTCGGGCAGCTCCGCCTCGGCGGCGGCCACCTCGGCACCCTGCCGCTCCAGCCGGGCGATCTCGTCGCGGAGCCGGATGAGCTCGCGGTCGACGCCGATGAGCTCGGTGGCGCAGGCGTGCACGGCCTCGGCGGCCGGGATGCGGGCCGCGTCCAGGCGCGCGTCGGCGAGCCTCCGCTCGGCCTCCTCGACCAGGGCGGGCAGCGTGGCGAGACGGGCGGTGGCGGCCTCCTCCTCGGCGACGAGCCGGGTCAGCTCGGACTCGACGCGGACCAGGTCGCGGCGCACCACGAGCAGCCTGGCCTCCTCGGTGAGGAGCTCCGACAGGCGCGCGATCTCCGCCTGCCGCTCCCGCTCCAGCCCGGCCAGCAGCTCCGGCTCCACCATGCCGGGCGCGTTCGACCGTCCGGGGTGCGGGTCCTGGGGCGGCTCGGTGGTGTACGGGCTCGCGCCGCCTGCCCGCCCGTCCCGGCCGCCGGGGATCACGCCGGAGGTGCGCGGGTCGGAGGTCCGGAGGAGGGGGTGGGCGCGGGTCAGGGCGTCGGCGGCGAGGGTGCGGGCCTTCGTCGCCGCCTCGGCGCGCTGGCCGGCGGCCGCGATGAGCGGCAGGACGCGGTCAGCGCGCAGAGCGTCGTCCAGGAGCGCCTGGAGCTCGGCCCGCTGGTCGGCGCGCTCGTCGAGGGTGCGGCGCATCGTCAGCGCCTCGGCGTGGCGGCGCTGGCGGGCGGCCAGGGCGGTGGCCTGCTCGTGGCGGACACGGGCCCGTCTGAGCGCCCGCTCCGCCTCTGCGTGGTCGGCGTTCGTACGGGACACGACGGCGCGGGCGGCGTCGAGCAGGGCGCCCGCCCAGCGCAGCGGGTCGGTCTCCGGGGTGCGGGTGTCTGCCTCTTCCGGGACCGGGCCCGTCTCCTCCCCGGGGACGGCCGCCGTGAGGGTCGCCGGCAGGTCCGGGCCGGCGGCCTCCTGGAGGCGCTGGATGGCGTAGTCCACCTGCTGCCGCAGCTCGCCCTGCTCCCGCCACGTCCGCTTGCGGTGCTCCGCCAGCCACGACTCCGTCTGCGTGAACACCTTGACCGTGAACAGCCGCTCCAGCAGCCGGCGCCGGTCGTCGCCGTCGGCGCGCAGGAAGCGGGCGAAGTCCCCCTGCGGGAGCATGGCGACCTGGCAGAACTGGTCGGCGTTCATGCCGAGCAGCCCGCCGATGAGGTCGCCGGCCTCGTCGGAGCGGGTGGTGAGCCCCTGCCAGCCGGCGGGCGTGCGCTCCTCCACCACCACCTTGGCCTTCTCCTCGGTGAAGCCCGTGCCGCGCAGCTTGGGGCGCTGCCAGACGGGTGAGCGGCGCACGCGCAGCAGGCGGCCCCGGATGGTCACCTCCAGCGTGACCGACGGGCCCGTGCCGGGCGGGGCGTGGTCGCAGCGCAGCGCGCGGGCGCTGTTGCGCTGGCCGGGCACCTGGCCGTACAGGGCGAAGCAGAGCGCGTCGAGGATCGTCGTCTTGCCCGCGCCCGTGGGGCCGTGCACGAGGAACAGGCCCGCCTCGGTGAGCGCGTCGAAGTCGACCGTCTCCGAGCCGGGGAACGATCCGAAGGCGGTGAGGGAGAGCAGGTGCGGTCGCATCTACGCCATCGTCTCCTTCACCCGTGACGCCTCGATCGCCTGTCTCAGCAGCTCCTCCTCGTCGGTGCCGGCGGGCTCGCCGCGTACCTCGCGGACGAAGTCGAGCGCCACCTCGGCCTCGGGCCGGCCGCTGAGCCGCGCGGGCGCGGCGGCCGGCACGGCGCCGACCGGGTCGAAGGAGAGGGCGAGGGTGTGCGGGAAGCGGGCCCGCAGCCGGTCCATGGCGGACTTGGGGCGCACCGGGTCGGTGAGCGTGATCTGCAGCCAGTGGTCCTCGTGGCCGGAGTACGCGGGGGAGGTGAGCAGGTCGTCGATGAGGCCGCGCAGGCGGGCGACCGGCCGGGGCACCGGCGCGGGCGCGAACTCGACGGACTCCGCCGCCCCGGAGGCCCCGATCGTCACCAGCCAGGACCCCTTCACGTGGGCCGCCTCGCTGAAGGAGTAGGCCAGCGGCGAGCCGGAGTAGCGGACGGTCTCGGACATGCGCTGGCGGCCGTGCAGGTGGCCGAGCGCGACGTAGCTCATCCCGTCGAACGCCGTGAGCGGCACGTGCGCGATCCCGCCGACGCTGATGTCGCGCTCGCTGTCGCTCGCCTCCCCGCCGGTGACGAACGCGTGGGCGAGGACGACCGAGGCGCGGCGGCGGGCCGCGTCGGCGCGGACGCGGGTCATCGCGTACGACAGCGCCGCCGTGTGGCTGCGCTCGTCGAGCTCCCACGGGGCACGCACCAGCTCGGGCTCCAGGTAGGGGATGCCGTAGAAGGCCACGTCGTCCACGAGCACCGGCTCCCAGGCGCGGGACGGGTCGGTGCGGACGTGGACGCCGGAGGCGTCGAACAGCGAGGCGCCGAACCCGAGGCGGCGCGCCGAGTCGTGGTTGCCGCTGATGAGGACCACGCGCGCCCCGGCCGCCACCAGGCGGCCCAGCGCCTCGTTGCACAGGGAGACCGCGTCGACGGGCGGCAGCGCCCGGTCGTAGACGTCGCCCGACACCGCCACCACGTCGACCCGCTCGGCGCGCACGGTCTCGACCAGGTGGTCGACGAACGCCGCCTGGCCGGCCAGCAGGCTCTCCCGGTGGAAGGAGCGCCCGAGGTGCCAGTCGGAGGTGTGCAGGATCCGCATGTCGCAGGAAGCTAACAGCTCTCACCGACAAATGCGGCCTCATGCGCCACAGGACTCGGGAGTAGGCTGGAAGATCCGCGGGCAAACCAACGCACATGGGGAGGCCGATGGGCGCGGGCCGTGGCACGTTGAGCGTGGCCGCCGGTCTGGTGCTGGTGGCTCTGGCCTGCGTCGGTTACGTGCTCCCGCCCGCCTTCGACTTCCCGCCGCTCGAGGCCGACCAGGCGTTCCGGTCGATCCCGGCGCAGCCGCGCGACGAGCAGCGGCCGGTGGCGCAGAGCACCCGGTTCGCCGTGGAGGACGTGTCGGTGCCGGCGGAGGGCCAGCGGCTGGAGGGCACCGTGCGGGCGCCCCTGACGCCGGGCCGTCATCCGGCGATGGTGTTCGTGTCGGGGTCGGGCAACGGGTCGCGGACGGAGTTCGCGCCGCAGGCGGACTTCCTGGCCCGGACGGGCGTGGTGACGCTCGCCTACGACAAGCGGACGGTCGGCTACAACTTCCGGGACCGCGACTTCGGGCTGCTCGCCGACGACACGCTGCGGATGGTGGATCTGCTGGCCAAGCGGCCGGACGTGGACCCGTCGCGGATCGGGCTGTGGGGCGTCAGCGAGGGCGGCTGGGTGGTGCCGATCGCGGCGGCGAAGAGCCCGTCGGTGGGGTTCGTGGTGCTGGTGTCCTCGCCGAACGTCTCCCCGCTGCGCCAGGTGGCCTGGGCGCTGAACGAGCAGCTCCTGCGGCTGCGGGCGCCGATCGGGGTGCGCGACCTGCTGACGCGGGCCATGGGCGGCGTGGGTTTCGACTTCCTGCGCTACGACGCGATGCCGGCGCTGCGCCAGGTCAGGCAGCCGGTGCTGGCCTTCTACGGCACGGAGGACCCGTCCATCCCGTTCGTGGAGTCGACGCGGGCGCTGACCACGGCGCTGACGGGCTCGGGCAACGACCGCTACACGATCCGGTTCATGGCCCACGGCGACCATGCCATGCGGATCAACGGCGGCCCGTTCACACCGGGCTACCTGGACACCCTCGCCAACTGGATCAGCGGCCTGCCCGGCACGGCGGTGCCGCCGGTGCACCTGGCGGGCGCGACGCCGGTCCAGCTGTTCGAGGCGGCCGACGTGCCGGCCGCTCCGTGGTACGCGGGCGGCGCGATGCTGGGGCTGACGCTGTGCCTGACCGCCGTCGGCTACGTGGCCGGCCCGGTCGCCGTCATGCTCGTACGGCTGCGCGGCGGCCCGGTGGCGGTGGGCGAGACGGACGCGAGGCTGTGGCCGCCGATCAGGCGCCGGCTGACCCGGATGGCGTGGACGGGGCTGGGGCTGCTGGCGTCGGTGCTGCTGTTCATCACGGTGCTGGTGCTGTTCGCCGTGAACCAGGCGGGGGCGTGGCCGGCGGTCCTGGCCGGCTGGCTGATCGTGCGGGTGCTGGCGGCGCTGATGCTCGTGCACGAGGTGACCGCCGTCGCGGCGGTCGTGTCGGCGTTGCGCGAGGGGATGCGGCCGGACCGCTGGCAGCACGTCGCGATGGCGGGCGTGCTGGGCGGCACGGGCCTGCTGCTGGTGGCCGCGGCCTACTACGGCTTGTTCGCCTTCCCCTGGTGACCTCCTGACGGGGCCGGGACGAACGCGTCCATCCAGCGGTCGATCTCGGCGAACACCCGCCTGCGCACCGGCTCGGCCGACAGCACGAGGTCGTGCACCCCGTCGGGCACGCGCACGCACGTGACGTGCGGGCCCACGCAGGTGGCCCAGCGGGCGATGTGCCGGGGATCGAGCACGATGTCGGCCGACCTGGCCTCGGGGACGAAGTCGCGTACCCGCAGCCCGCGGGTCGAGGCCAGCACGAGCACGGGGACGTCCACGGAGAGGCCGGCGTGCAGGCGGCGCTGCGCGCGCCGGATCGCGGCGAGCCACATGGCGTGCACGGAGAACCCGCCGTGCGGCTTCAGCTCCAGGTCGTAGTCCCATTCGCCGCCCTCGGAGCGGTGCAGGGTGCGGCCGTACACGGTGCTGGGCGGCAGCGGCAGCGCTCTCCTGCTGTACGACAGCGGCGTCTTGAGCAGGT
This sequence comes from Nonomuraea sp. NPDC005501, assembly GCF_040605905.1. Classification (NCBI taxonomy): domain Bacteria; kingdom Bacillati; phylum Actinomycetota; class Actinomycetes; order Streptosporangiales; family Streptosporangiaceae; genus Nonomuraea; species Nonomuraea sp. NPDC005501. Next base: position 14,596 of record NZ_JBEXDT010000119.1, read on the forward strand.
CGGCGGCCACGCGGAGCGGGGTGGGCACGTTGAGGTCGAAGAAGGGGCTGTTGAGCACGAGCCCCTGGACGAGGCCCCGGCCGCGGACCCGGTCGGCCCACAGGGACGCGACGAGCCCGCCGGTGGAGTGGGCGTTGAGGGTCACCTCGTCGTGGTCGCGGCGGATGAGGCGGACGGCCTCGTCGATCTCGGGGAAGTACTCGGTGATGCTCCTGACCAGGCCCCTGGTCTGGTGGGGCAGCAGGGACCTGCCGTACTTGCGCAGGTCGAGCGCGTAGAAGTCGATGCCGCGCTCGACGTAGTGCTCGGCCAGGTGGTCCTGGAAGAAGTAGTCGGTGAACCCGTGCAGGTACAGCACCGCCCGGCGGGAGCCCGTGCTCCGTGACACCAGGGTGGCGACGACCTCGCCCTCGAAGTCCGGCTTCATCGGCAGAACGGTGATCTCGTACATGGAAGACACGATATGGTTTCGCCCCCTTCGTAGGCATCCTGGACGGACCCTCCGCTCATGGCAAAGATGGCGGCGCACGGCCCGGCGGAGCGCTTCAATGGCCCGCGGGGCGCTTTCATGAGACGGCCGCGCGCGACGGGCCCGGCCGGCGTGATGTCGTGCCTGACGGCGAATCGGTTAGTGATGTTCACTCCGGCATAACGAGATATTTCGCATACGACGCGTAGGCTGCCGCCTCGAATCGGCCTACGGTGTGGTTCACGGGGAACGGGGATGGCGTGGGGCAGGCAAAGAAACCGGTGAGCGCCTGGGGCGTCCTCGGCTGGCTCGCGCTGTCGGCGCTGGCGCCCGGATCGGCGCATCTGCGCACCGGCCGGCGCAGGACCGGGCTCGTCCTGCTCAGCCTCTACGTCGCCGGGCTGCTGGCGCTCCTGGCCGTGGCGCTGACCACCGACAATCTCCTGGGCACGCTGGCCGCCGAGGACTCCTGGCTCATGTCGATCACGATCGGCGCGGCGGTACTGGGCGCGGCCTGGTTCTTCCTCATGGTCCACTCCTTCGTGGTGCTGCGGCCGGGCGCGCTCCCCCAGGGGGGCCAGGTCCTCACGGGCACGCTGGCGGGGCTGCTGGCGGTCGCCTCGGTGCTGCCCTTCGGGCTGGTCGCGCAGTACGTCTGGACCTCGAAGGAGACACTCAACGGCATCTTCGACGCGCCCGAGACCTCCGAACCCCTGGCGCAGGAGTCGTCGCGGCCGCAGGACCCGTGGGCGGGCCGCGAGCGGGTCAACATCCTGCTGCTCGGCGGCGACGCCGACGACAACCGGATCGGCGTGCGCACCGACAGCATGAACGTGGCCAGCGTCGACGTGAAGACCGGCAACACCGTGCTCGTCAGCCTGCCCCGCAACCTGGAGGACGTCCGGTTCCGGCCGGGCACGCCGATGGCCGCGCGCTTCCCCGCCGGGTTCCGGCTGCCGCCCGACCCCGGCGGCGGCCGCAGCGACCTGCTGAACAGCGTGTGGGAGTACGCCGACGCGCACCCGGAGATCTTCGGCGGCAAGCAGCACCAGGGCCCTCGGGTGCTGATGGACACGATCGGCTACACCCTCGGGCTCAAGGTCGACTGGTACGCCCTGGTGAACATGTGGGGCTTCGCCCGGCTGATCGACGCGATCGGCGGCGTCCGCATCCACGTCGAGCAGGACGTGGTGTTCGGCAGGTACAACGAGGGCCTGGTCAAGGCCGGCACGCGGCGGCTGAAGGGCGCCGACGCCATGTGGTACGCCCGCTCGCGCACCTACAGCGACGACTTCACCCGGATGCGCCGCCAGCGCTGCGTGATCGGGGCGCTGCTGGAGCAGGCCGACCCGGGGATTGTGCTGACCCGGTTCAACCGGATCGCGCTGGCCACCAAGGAGCTGATCCGCACCGACATCCCGCGGCCGATGCTCAGGCACCTGGTGCCGCTGGCCCTGCGGGTCAAGGAGGCCAAGGTGACCAGCGTGCAGTTCGTACCGCCGCTGATCAACACCGGCTACCCCGACTGGGAGAAGATCCGGCAGGTCACCCGGGAGGCGATCCAGGAGTCGGCCCGGAGCACCCCGGCCGAGGCGGCCGAGGCCACCGAGGGCGCCTCCCCGACTCCCGTCGCGGCGACGGGGACGCCGCAGACCCCGCTCGCGACCGAGACGCCCCAGGCGCGCAGGACCCCCAAGGCCGGTCCGAGCGCCAAGGCGTCCGACGCCCCGGCCAAGGCGCTCACCGAGGGCTGCGGAGCGGCGTGACGATCTGTCCCACCGGGACGCCGCCGCCCAGCACGTCCACCCGCTCGAACTCCTCGGCCCCCGACACGTCCACCCCCATGCGCCGCAGGACGGCCAGCGCGACGGCCGTGGTGGCGCGCGGGCTGCCGTCGATGACCTTCACGGCCACCGCGTGCCCGGAGCTCGGCGCCACGACGAGCACGCCCTCCGCGCCGCCCTTGACCAGGGCTCCGGGCAGGGCGCGCATCAGCTCGGTGTTCTGGTGGCCGGTGCCGCCGACGTACTCGGGATGCTGCCGCATGGCGTCGGCGACCTGACGAGGACCGCTGCCGGGCGCGGCCGTCACCAGCGCCCGCACGGCGCGGGCGAGGCCGGTCAGCGACAGCCCGAACAGCGGCGCGCCGCAGCCGTCGACGGCCACGTGCGCGGCCTTCTCCCCGGCCAGCTCCTCGGTGAGGGAGCGGACCCGCTGCTGGAGGGGATGGTCGGCGGACAGGTAGGACGGCACGTCCCAGTCGTTGGCGACGCAGGCGGCGAGCATGGCGGCGTGCTTGCCGGAGCAGTTCATGCGCTCGCGGGACGGGCCGAGCCCCTGCCTGACGAGCGCGTGCGCGGTGGCCTGGTCCTCGGGCCAGGACGGCGGGCAGGCCAGGGCGTCGAAGCCGAGCCCGTAGTCGGCCAGGATCTCGCCGGTCACCCGTACGTGGAAATCCTCGCCCGTGTGGCTGCCGGCGGCGATGGCCAGGCGCGGGCCGGCCAGCGCGGCGCCCGCGGTCAGGCAGGCCAGCGCCTGGAACGGCTTGGCGGACGAGCGGGGCAGGACGGGCGCGTCGACGGGGCCGAGCGCGACCTCGGCGCGGCCGGACGGGTCCAGGCCGACGGCGCTGCCGTAGTGGACGCTCTCGGTGAAGCCGGATCGGACGACTTCCGCCAGGACGGCGAGACCAGGCACTGCTGCCTCAGGCACGGGCGGTTCTCCTTCGCGGGACGGCGCGCTGGCGGGCCTCCAGCGCGCGGGCGAGCTTGGACAGCGACATGTTGACCACCAGGTAGACGAGCGCGACCACGATGTAGGTCTGGATGAGCAGCCCGTTGAAGTTGGCCAGCACCTTGGCGCTGTAGAGCAGCTCGGTGTAGCTGACGACGAAGCCGAGGGAGGTGTCCTTGAGCAGGCCGACGGACTGGCTGACGATGGAGGGCAGCACCCGCCGGGCCGCCTGGGGCAGCACGATGAGACGCATGGTGCGCCCGGGGGTCAGCCCGACGGCCAGCCCGGCCTCACTCTGGCCGCGCTCGACGGACAGGATGCCGGCGCGGAAGATCTCCGCGAACGACGCCGCGTGGGACACGCTCAGCGGCACGACCAGCTTCCAGAACAGCGGCAGGTCCAGGCCGTAGCGGGGCAGCGCGAACAGCACCACGTACACGAGCAGCAAGGCCGGGACGGTCCTGACCACCTCGACGTAGCCGGCGGCGGGCACCCGGGCCCACGACCGGTGCGACAGCCGGCCGAGCGCCAGCACGAGGCCGAACGCCATGGCCAGGGCCGCCGACACGACGGCGGCCAGCGCGGTCGAGCCGAGGCCGTTGAGCATGTACCGCCACATGGGCCAGGTCGTGTACGGCTGCCAGCGGGCGGCGTCGAGCTGGCCGTTGGCGGCGAACTGCCGGACGGCGAGCACGGCGAGCGCCACGGCGGCCAGGGCGCCGAGACCGGTCGCGATCCGCATGCGCCGCCGCGCCCGCGGGCCGGGCTCGTCGAACAGGACGGTGGTGGAGGTGTTCACCGCAGGATCACCAGCCGCTTCTCCAGCCTTCCGGTGAGGAGGCCCGCGCAGGCGGCGAGCACCGCGTACGCCAGGCCGGCGCCGACGAAGATGGGGATGGGCTGCGCCTCGACGAGGTTCACCCGGTTGGCGGCGGCGGTCAGGTCGATGACGCCGACCGCGCCGGCCAGGGCGGTGTTCATGGTCAGGGCGATGAAGATGTTGCCGAGCGGCTGCACGACCGTGCGCAGCGCCTGCGGCAGGATCACGTGCCGCAGCGACTGGGTGAACGTCAGCCCGATCGCGCGGGCCGCCTCGCCCTGCCCCTTGGACACCGCGTTGACGCCCGAGCGCAGCGCCTCGCCGATGTAGGCCGCCTCGTACACGGCGATGACCACGATGGCCGTCACGAGCAGGTCGGCCTGGATGCCGATCTCCGGCAGGCCGAAGACCGCGAGGACGAGCAGCACCAGCAGCGGCAGGTTCTGGAACGTCTCGACGTAGGCGGTGCCGATGGCGCGCAGCACGCGCACGGGGCTCACGCGCAGGGCGGTGACGATCACGCCCAGCACCGCCGCGCCGATGAACGACGCGGCGGTGAGCTGGAGTGTCACGACCAGGCCCTGCCAGAGCTCGGGCAGGTGATCGAGGATGACGGACATCAGGACCCCGGCACGGACCCGATCTTGGGCGCCTGGGGGGCGTCGCCGGTGACGACGGTGCCGATGGAGTTCTTCCAGATGCCCTGCCAGACGCCGTTCGACTGGATCTTGCCGAGCCAGTCGTTGACGAACTTCTTCATCTGGTCGTCGCCGTGCTTGAGCCCGATGCCGTACGGGTCGACGGTGAAGGGCTTGGTGACGATCTGGATGGAGGGGTCCTTCTTGGCGTCGGCGATCAGCAGCGTCTCGTCCTGGACGTAGGCGACGCCGCGGTCCTGCTTGAGCGCCTGCACGCACTCCGGGTCGCTGCCGAAGGTGATGATCTCGGCCTGCGGCGCGAGCTTCTTGATCGCGGGGATGGCCGGGGTGTTGGCGCCCGCGAGCACCTTCTTGCCGTTCAGGTCCTCCGGCTTGGTGATGCCGGAGGTGCCCTTCTTCACGGCGATCGTCAGGCCCGAGGTGTAGTACGGGCCGGCGAACGCGACCTGCTTCGCGCGCTCCTCGGTGATCGTGTACGTCTGGAAGACGACGTCCACGGTGCCGTTGGCGAGCAGCGCCTCCCGGGTCTCCGAGGCCGAGTTGACGATCTTCACCTTCGGCTCGCCGAGGATGTACTTGGCCAGCGCCTTGCCCAGGTCGGCGTCGAAGCCCTCGACCTGTCCCGTGCCGGGATTCTGCTGGGACAGGAGCGGGGCGTCGAGCGAGCCGCCGACGAGGAGCTCGCCGCGCTGCTTGATCTTCTCCATGGTCGAGCCGGGCAGGATGTCGGCCGCCTCGGCGACGGGCGCGTTGGCCAGCACGTCGGTCGCGGTCTTCGACTCGCCGGGCACGGCTGGCACGGCGGGGCTGCTCGTCTCGCCGCAGGCCGCCAGGCCTAACACAGATGCGGCGACGACTGCGAGCATCTTCTTCATGAGCGTCCACTTCCTTCGATGTCGAAGATAAAGGGGACCGTAATGGTGGATTTCGGAGGAAGTCAATACGTTGCTGGCCTAAGTAGATCGATGGTATGCATCTCCCATGAAGCAGCGGCTGCCCGTGCAGGGGGCACAGGGGGACCTGTTACGGCTCGTCGCCACCGGCGGCGCCGAGTCGCGCGCCGACCTGGCCCGCCTGTCGGGGCTGGCCGCGTCGAGCGTGTCGCTGCGCGTCGAGGAGCTCATCGAGGCCGGACTGCTGGTCGAGGAGGGCTCCGGCACCTCGCGCGGCGGCCGGAGACCGCGCCGCCTGTGCCTGTCGCCGACGGCCGGGGTGCTCGCGGTCGCCGACCTCGGCGCCCACCACGCCCGGCTCGGGCTGCTCGACCTCAGCGGCGCGCCGCTGGTCGTCGAGGAGGTCCCGTGCGAGATCGCCGAGGGCCCCGAGGCGACGCTCGACCTGCTGTCGGACGCGTTCGACCGGCTGCTGGCCGAGCGCGTGCCACCGTCGGTGCCGCTGCGCGGCGTCGGCACCGGGGTGCCGGGCCCCGTCGACCCCGCGACGTTACGCGTGGTGACGCCGTCGCGCATGCCCGGCTGGAACGACTTCCCCGTCGCCGACCACCTGCGCGCCCGCTACGACCTGCCCGTCCTCGTGGAGAACGACGCCAACCTCATGGCCGCCGGCGAGGCCCGCTCCTGGCCCGGCTGCGACAACCTCATGGTGCTCAAGGTGGGCACCGGCATCGGCTGCGGCGTGATCGTCAACGGCCGCCTGCACCGCGGCCGGGGCGCGGCGGGCGACATCAGCCACGTGCGGGTCAGCTCCGACTCGTCGGTGATCTGCGCCTGCGGCCACCCCGACTGCCTGGAGGCATACGCCAGCGGCGCCGCCCTCAGCGCGGCGCTGGCCGACGCGGGCGTCGAGGTGCAGCACACCTCCGGCATCGTCGACCTGGTCAACGACGCCGTGCCCGAGGCCACCAGCATGGTGCGCAACGCGGGCCGCCGCATCGGCGAGGTCCTCACCGTGCTCGTGAACTTCTTCAACCCGGACGTGGTGGTCGTCGGCGGCAGCCTCTCGGCGGCCGAGCCGCTCATCACCTCGATCCGGGCCGCGGTGTACGAGCGGTGCCTGCCGCTGGCCACGCGTGACCTGGAGATCGCGCCGGCGCGGGCCGGGCGGGACGCCGCGCTGCTGGGCGCCGGGTCCCTGCTGCTGGACGCCGCCGTGGCCTCCTAGATCGCGAGTCTGTGGAAGGTCGCCCGCCAGCGGCGGCGGCCGGGCTCGCGCAGGTCCTCGATCTCGCCGACCGCCAGGCCGCCGGTCGCGAACGCGGTGATCTCCGCCCGGGTCAGCGGCCACGGAGGCGGGAACACCGGGTCACCCTCGTCGCGGCCCGAGGCGATCACCAGCAGCGTGCCGCCGGGCCGTACGAAGGAGGCGACCCGCGCGATGGCCTGCTCGTGCAGCGGCTCGGGCAGCGCCTGCACGGTCATGACCTCCACGACCAGGTCGAACGTGCCGCGCCACTCGGCGGGCGGGTCGAGCAGGTCGGCGGCGCGGTAGGCGACGGCGGTGCCGGGGAAGCGCTCGCGGGCCAGGCGCACGGCCGACTCGCTGACGTCGAACGCCGTGGTGTCGTAGCCGAGCCCGGCCAGGTGCTCGGCGTCGTCGCCCAGCCCGGCGCCCACGACCAGCGCTCTGGGCGCCGGGTCGCCGCTCTCGGGCTTCCGCCCGTCCGTCCAGCCGACGAGCAGCGGGTGCGGGCCGCCGGAGTCCCACGGGACGACGGCCTCCCCGGCGGCGGAACCGGCGTACAGGCGCTCGAACCAGCCGGTGGCGTCGCCCCCGGCCAGCGACTCGGCGGCCAGCCGGCGCGCGTCCTCGTCGGGGTCCTTGGCCGACATGTCACCTCCCGCGATCTCCGCGGCCAGTTCTACCACGTCCACCACGTCACCCCCGGGGCCGGTCAGCACGCGCTGGCGCCAGTGGTCGGCGTGGGTGTACCCCTGGCGGCGCAGGCCGTCCTGGAGGACGGGGAGCAGGACGCAGACGGCGCGGGACGGGTGAGGGCACACGGTCTTGACGTGCCACCAGTCCAGCTCCCTGGCCCTTCCCTCCTGGGCGAGCCGTACGAGGTCGGTGACCGTGTGGGAGTCGCCGAGCAGGGCGCGGGCGGCGGCGCGGAGCCGGTCGAGCTGGTCCTCGTGGTAGAAGAGCCATTGGTCGTCGGTGATGTCGGCCAGTGAGTGCGCTGTGGGGCGCAGGCCGCGTTCGTTCAGGTAGTGGCGCATCAGGACCCGGCCGAGTCGGCGATCCGTCTCCTCGGGCACCTCGGTCAGCGCCGGCTCGGCGACGGGATCCACGGCCCGGCCCGGCTTCCAGCCGATCTCCTCCACCAGCCTCAGCTCGTGCTCGTCGAGCTCCTCGACCGTGTACGCGTCGCATCCCGGGGCGATCTTCGTCAGCAGGTCGTCCTCGGTGAGCAGCCGGCGGAAGGAGCGGTAGACGTCGGTGAAGAAGGTGGGGGTGGGGGTGCGGAGGACGTAACGCTGGAGGTGCCAGACGAAGGCGTGACCGATCAGGTTCTCCCGCCGTATCGCGCGCTCCAGGACCTCGGCGCCGCCGACCAGCTCCGCGGTGTTCTTCCAGAGGTCGTGGCGCATCCTGTAGGCGTGGGAGCGCAGCCAGGGCCGCCACGGTGACGGCTCGCCCCGCGCCGCGCTCCCGACGTCGTCGGAGTTGAGGGCCAGCAGGCGGATCGCGTGCCTCGGCACCGTGCGGGACAGGAGGAGCTCCCGCGTGAGGATCACCCGCAGTTCCTCCCTGGTCAGACCCAGGAGCAACGGCACACCCAGCATGACCTCGCCCCGGAGGCGGCCGCGCCACACCATCACCTTGGCCCATGCGTTCAGCCGCACCACCGGGAACGGCCTGTCCCAGCCCGCCAGCTCCGCGGCCTCCGCCACCAGGACACGCAGTCCGGCAGGGTCATCCACCGGCAGGCGCGGGTTGCGCCAGCGATACCGCGTCGGCCGGTAGTGGACGGCGAACGCCAGCACCAGGGCACCGACCACCACGAACATGGCCACCTCGGCGGCCACGGGCAGGCCGAACCCGTCGAGCTGGAAGAAGCCCCATGTCGCCCCCGCGCTCACCGCCGCCGTCAAGGCGACGCCCAGCGCGTACCTGGACCAGGACGCCGACGGGTAGGACGGCCGTCCCCACATCAGCCACAACCACTGGACCCGCCACCACGTGAGCCCCGGAACGTCCTCCACGCCCACCCCTCCCTCGCCACCCGTCGGCGATCAAGGTAGGGCGGGCGGGTCACGGCGGGGTCACGCCAGGAAGTGGTCCTTCGACAGGCGGCGGACGCGGGGCTCGTCGATGGTGTGGCCGAGGCCCGGCTGGGTGAGCGGGACCGCGACGACGCCCCCGTTGGCCCCGACGATGGGCGTGACGATCTGGTTGCTGCGCGGCGGCTGGGTGACGTCGCACGGCAGCGTGCAGCCCGGCAGGCTGGCCAGCGCGACCGTGGCGGCCCGCGCCAGGCC
>NZ_JBEXDT010000120.1:0-23278 GCF_040605905.1 Nonomuraea sp. NPDC005501
CCGTGCGGCCGGTTCTTCAACCAGAGCGGCAGCTACCCCAACTGCCCGGGCGGCGCGTCGCACCACTACGACATGTCGCTGTGGCTCACGGCCGGTTTCGGCGGCGGCGCGGGCGGCGACTGGGGCCAGCGCATCGGCAGCGAGTACTTCATGAGCAACCTCAACGCCGACAACATCCACATCCTGCTGCACGAGATGGGGCACTCGTTCGGCCTGGACGACTTCTACGACTGGACGCCCACGGGGCAGTGCTGCTTCATCATGAAAGCGGGCAGCGCCACCTCGATCACGGAGTTCGACGCGTGGATGCTGCGCGACTGGTGGCGGCACCTGAAGAGCCGCTACGGCCTCTGACGCGGCTTCGGTCCGCCTGTGATCCCGCGTCCGGGCGCGGGGATCACAGGCGGGGTCAGGGCAGCCAGCTAACCCTGCCGTGCAGCAGCGCGTACCCGACGAAGGCCACGGTGTCGATCAGCGTGTGCGCCACGACCAGCGGCATCGCCCGGCCCCACCGCTGGTAGAGGCGGCCGAACACCAGCCCCATCACCACGTTGCCGACGAACCCGCCGAACCCCTGGTACAGGTGGTACGAGCCGCGCAGCAGCGCCGAGATCACCAGCGACCGCCAGGGGCCGTGGCCGGCCTGCGCCAGCCGGTGCAGCAGGTAGCCGGCGACCAGCACCTCCTCCAGCACGCCGTTCTGCGCGGCGGCGAGCACCAGCACCGGCACCCGCCACCACTCGTCGGGCAGGGCCCCGGCGACCACCGTGAGGTTGACCCCGGCGGCGTACACGGCGAGGTAGAACGCCAGCCCCGTGCCGCCGATCACGGCCGCGAGCGTCGCGCCGCGCCGCAGGTCGCGACCCGGCTCGCGGGCGTCCACGCCGATGGCGCGCATGGACTCGCCGGAGCGGACGAGCAGGTAGGCGACGAGCGCGACGGGCGCCACCGTGATGGCGATGTCCACGAGCTGGAGCGCCAGGTCGAGCCAGGGCCGTCCGGGCGCGAGCGAGGGGGTGAGCACGGCGCGCTGGCCCCTGAGCTCCTTCGGGGCCGTGAGGGCGCCCACCAGGCGGACGAGCGCCACCAGGCCGCTCGCGCCGAGCGACACGGCGAAGACCACGAATATCTCGGCTCGGATGAGCCGCGGCGTGAGCTCGGAGACGCCTGCGGGGGCGGTCGGCGTGTGCATGGCCGCAGGGTAGCCGCCGGGCCGTCGGTCCCGAGTAAGGGGTTGGGGGTGCCCGCCAGGGCGACTCGGGCATATTGTCCTATATAGGCATTTTTCGGGTATTGAGCTCACTTCGAGAGTGAGGCACCGCCCATGGGTGACCAGGCCAGCTACTTCTTCGGCCCCGCAGACGACCTGCCGGGACTCGACGAGCTGCTGGCCCACGCCGTGGGGAACACCGGCTCGCACATGGGCGGCGTCTACCTCCTCACCCCCGGCCAGAACGCGTTGCGCCTGGAGGTGGCGATGGGGCTTCCCTCGCCCATCGCCAGTCAGTGGTCCCGGCTCCGTCTGGAGAGCCTGGCCCCCGCCTCCAACGCGCTGCGCGAACGGCGCCTGATCTGGGTGCCCGGCCAGGAGGAGATGGCCCGGTACTTCCCGGACGCCGCGCTCGTCCTGCCGTACAGTTTCTCGACCGCCGCCGCGCCCATCTACACCGAGCCGGACGACTGGGGAACGCTTCTTCTCCTGTGGCCCTCGCCGCACGCCTCCGACCTCAACCGGCACGAGCGGGACGTCATCGAGATCACCTGTCGCAGGATGGGCGTGCTGCTGCGGCGGGCCGCCGAGGCCGGGCGCCGCGTCGTGCCCGGCGAGCGCCCCCGCCTTCTCGTCGCCGCCCGCGGGAACACCCCGGACATGGAGGAGGCGCTGGCCGCGCTCGACTACGTCAACCGGCTGCCCGAGGGCTGCTGCGCGCTCGACATGGACGGCCGCGTCACGTTCATCACCCAGCGCGCGGCCGACATGCTGGGCGGCAAGGTGTCCGAGCTGCTGGGGGCCCGGCCGTGGGACGTGCTGCCGTGGCTGCGGGACCCGGTCTTCGAGGACCACTACCGGGCCGCCGCCCTCAGCAACCGGGTCACCGCGTTCACCGCCCGCAACCCGCGCGGCGAGCGGCTCGCCTTCGAGCTGCACTCCGATCCGCTCGGCATCAGCATCCGCGTCGTCCCCGTCCCGGGGCCGGCCCTCCAGGGGCCGCCCGGGGCGACCGAGCCGCTGATCAGGCCGATCCGGGCGGACACGCTCTACAACCTGGTCCACCTCGCGGCCACCCTCACCCGGGCCGTCACCGTCCAGGACGTCGTCGACCTCGTCAGCGAGCAGGTCATGGTGCTCTGCGACGCCCAGGGCATGGCCATCCTGCTCGCCGAGAACGGCCGGATGCTGGTGGTCGGCTCCCACAACTACGAGACGGAGATCATCGACCACTTCGACGGCCTGCCGCTCACCGCGCACACCGCGAGCCAGCACGTCATGCTGACCGGCGAGGCGGCGTTCTTCGAGAGCTGGGACGACCTCGTCGCGCGGCACTCCGACGCGATACGCCAGCCCGGCATGTCCGCGTGGGCGGTGCTGCCGCTCATCGCCTCCGACCGCCCGATCGGCACCTGCGTGCTCTCGTACGCGCGCCCGCGCGCCTTCACCGCCGACGAGCGGTCCACGCTCACCTCCCTGGCCGGGCTGGTCGCCCAGGCCCTGGAACGCGCCCGGCTCTACGACGTCAAGCACCAGCTGGCCGAGGCGCTCCAGGCGAGCCTGCTCCCCAGCGCGCTGCCCGCCATCCCACGGCTGGACGTGGCCGCCCGCTACCTGCCCGCCACCCTCGGCATGGACATCGGCGGCGACTTCTACGACCTCATCAGCCTGGACGACACCACGGCCGCCGCCGTCATCGGCGACGTCCAGGGCCACGACATGACCGCGGCGGCCCTCATGGGGCAGGTGCGCACCGCCATCCACGCCCACGCGACCGCCGGCGCGAGCCCCGGCGAGGTCCTGTACCACACCAACCGGCTGCTCATCGACCTCGCGCCCGACCTGTTCACGAGCTGCCTGTACGTCAACCTCGACCTGGCCCGGCACACCGCCTGCGTGGCCAGCGCCGGACACCTCCCGCCCCTGCTGCGCCGGCCCGGCGAGCCCGCGGAGATCATCGACATGCCCTCGGGGCTGCTGCTTGGGCTGGACCCGGAATCCGACTATCCGACGCTGGAGCTGCCGCTGCCGCCCGGCTCGCTGCTCGCCCTCTACACCGACGGCCTGATCGAGGTGCCGGGCGTCGACATCGGCGAGGGCATGGAGGCCCTGGGCCGCCGCCTCACCCGCAGCGCCGGCCGCCCCCTGGCCATGGTCGCGCAGACGCTCATCGACCACGCGCTGGACGTCCAGCAGCGCACTGACGACATCGCCCTGCTGCTGCTGAAGCACGTCTGAAAATCCGAAGGTAGCTGGAACCCCCGGCTTGACTCCACGCCCGCGCGGCCCTATAAACACATTATATCTACTAAATAAGTGGGAAATAGGGAGAACCGATGAACGCTCGCGGGCTTCGCGGGGTGGTGGCCGCCGTGGCGGCTCTGGCACTCACGACCTTGACCGCGGCCTGCGGGGGGTCCGGCGGCGACAGCAAGGCCGGCACCGCGCCGGCTGAGGTGCGGCTCGGGTTCTTCCCGAACATCACCCACGCCACCGCCCTCGTGGGCGTCGAGAAGGGCCTGTTCGCCAAGCACCTCGGCAGCGGCACCACGCTCAGGACCAGCACGTTCAACGCCGGCCCCGCCGCGATCGAGGCCGTCTTCTCCGGCGCCATCGACGCCACCTACGTCGGCCCCAACCCGGCCATCAACGCCTGGTCCAAGTCCAAGGGCAAGGCCATCAAGATCGTCGCCGGGGCGGCCTCCGGCGGCGTGTTCCTCGTCGTCAAGCCCGGCATCACCACCCCCGAGCAGCTCAAGGGCAAGAAGATCGCCACCCCGCAGCTCGGCAACACCCAGGACGTCGCCCTGCGCTACTGGCTGACCGAGAAGGGCCTGAAGACTGACACCAAGGGCGGCGGCGACGTGCACATCGTCCCGCAGGAGAACTCCCAGACCATCCAGACGTTCGCCACCGGCGACATCGACGGCGCCTGGGTGCCCGAGCCGTTCGCCAGCCGCCTCATCAAGGAGAGCGGCGGCAAGGTCCTCGTCGACGAGCGCGACCTGTGGCCGAACAAGCAGTTCGTCATCACCCACCTGATCGTCCGGCAGGAGTTCCTCAAGGAGCACCCCGACACGGTCCGCAAGCTCATCGAGGCGCACGTCGAGGCCAACGCGCTGATCAAGTCCGACCCGGCGGGCGCCGCCCGGACCGCCAACGCCGCGCTGGAGAAGCTCACCGGCAAGCCGCTCAAGCCCGAGGTCCTCGACAGCGCGTTCAAGAACATCACCTTCACCGACGACCCGATCGCCTCGTCGCTGGTCGGCAGCGCCGAGCACGCCACCAAGGTCGGCCTGCTGGACCCCGTCGACCTGAACGGCATCTACGACCTCAAGATCCTCAACGAGGTCCTGGCCGCCAAGGGCCAGCCGGCCATCTCGGACAAGTGACGATCTCGGACAAGTGACGATCTCGGACCAGTGACTCTCGGACAACCGACTCTCGGACAACCGACGGAGGTGCCATGACCGCTCCGCTCACGGAGCAGGCCGGCGGGCGGGTCGGCGGGCAGGAGCCCGCCGTGCGCATCCAGGCCGTCTCCAAGATCTACGGGCAGGGCAAGGCGGGACTGCAGGCCCTGGACAACGTGGCCCTCGACGTCGCGCCCGGCGAGTTCGTGTGCCTGCTCGGCGCCTCCGGCTGCGGCAAGAGCACGCTGCTCTCCCTGGTCGCCGGCCTCGACGCGCCCACCGCCGGCCGCATCGACGTCGACCGCGACCGGATCGCGCTCATGTTCCAGGAGCCCGCGCTGTTCCCCTGGCTGACCGTCTCGGCCAACGTCGAGATGGCGCTGCGGGCCAAGGGCCTCAGCCGGCAGGAGCGGCGGGACAGCGCTGCGGAGTTCCTGGACATCGTGCACCTCGGCGGATTCGGCAAGAAGCGGCCCCACGAGCTGTCGGGCGGCATGCGGCAGCGCGTGGCCCTGGCCCGGGCCCTCGCCCAGGACGCCGACGTCCTGCTCATGGACGAGCCGTTCGGGGCGCTCGACGCGATGACCCGCGACCTGCTCCACGACGAGCTGGAGCGCATCTGGCGCGAGCGCGACCTCGCCGTCCTGTTCGTCACCCACAACGTCCGCGAGGCCGTCCGGCTCGGCGACCGGGTCGTGCTGCTGTCCAGCCGTCCCGGCCGGGTGGTGGAGGACTTCCCGGTCACGCTGCCCCGGCCCCGCCGTACCGACTCGGCCGAGGTCGCCGGGCAGGCCGGCGAGATCACGCAGCGCCTGCGCGAGGAGGTCATGCGCCACGGCTTCACGCAGCCCGGCGCCCAGGAGGTCGCCCCCGATGGCCGCTGACACACACGCCCGGCAGATCGCCGGGCTCGACGCCCTGGAGCTCACCCCGGCGAGGCGCGCCGGCCTGCTCACCCGCGCCTGGGCCGGCGCGTGGCCGGTCGCCCTGGCGGTGGCCCTGGTGCTCGCCGCCTGGGAGCTCGTCGTGCTGGCCGGCTGGTGGCCCGAGTACGTCTTCGCCGGGCCGCTCACCACGCTCGGCGCGCTCGGCGAGCGGCTCGGCGAGGCCGAGTTCTACCAGGCCTTGTCGGTCACCATGCGCCGCGCCGTCGTCGGGTTCGCCCTCGCGATCGCCGTCGGGCTGGTCGTCGGGGCGCTGGTGTCGCGGATCAGGCCACTGCGCCGTGCCGTCGGCTCCCTCATCACCGGGCTCCAGACGATGCCGTCCATCGCCTGGTTCCCGCTGGCGATCCTGCTGTTCGGGCTGAGCGAGAGCGCCATCCTGTTCGTGGTGGTGCTCGGCGCCGCGCCGTCCGTCGCCAACGGCCTGATCGCCGGCGTGGACTACACGCCGCCGATCCTGCTGCGGGCCGGGCACATGCTCGGCTTCCGGCGGCTCGCCCTGTACCGCCACGTCATCCTGCCGGCCTCGCTGCCGTCGTTCCTGGCCGGGCTCAAGCAGGGCTGGGCGTTCGCCTGGCGCTCGCTGATGGCCGGCGAGCTGCTGGTCATCATCGCCAACCGGCCGTCGCTGGGCGAGCAGCTGCACTTCGCCCGCGAGCTGGCCGACTCGCCCGGCCTGCTCGCCACCATGATCGTGATTCTGGTCATCGGCATCTTCGTGGACCGGCTGTTCGGCGTCGCCGACGACGCCCTGCGCCGCCGCTGGGGCCTTCACCAGGTGACCAACTGAGCGATATGCGGATCTCCGCCCGGACCCAGTACGCCCTGAGAGCCGCCGCAGAGCTGGCCGCCGCCCCACCCGGGCCGGTGCCCGCCGAGCGCATCGCGGCGGCCCAGGGCATCCCCCGCAAGTTCCTCGACAACATCCTGCTCCAGCTGCGCCGCGCCGGCCTCCTGCACAGCCAGCGCGGCCCCGACGGCGGCTACTGGCTCGCCCACCCCAAGGACCAGATCAGCCTGGCCGACATCATCACGGTGGTGGAGGGCGTCCCGGAGGGGGGTGACCACGGCGGGTATCCGGGGGTGGCGCGGCCCCTGGCGGACGTGTGGAGCGCGTTGCGGGACCACGAGGAGACGCTCCTGTCGGAGATCACCCTCGCGCACGTCGCCCAGGGCGCCCTCCCCGGCGCGCACCACCAGGACCACCAGGTCCCCGGCCCCCGCCCGCCCACGGAGGACGTGACACCGGCCGGCTCCGGGACCCGCGACGGCGACGACTGACCTCAGCCCGAGGCGACGACTGAGCCCTGCCCCGGGGCGGAGACGGGCGCCCGGCCGGGGCGGCGGGCGTCCGGCCGTACCGGAGGAGGGCACTCCGTCACCGGCCGGACGGTTTCGGCGGTGGCCGGCGTGGCACAGACCCGATGTGAACGACGTCTGGGATCTGGTGGTCGTCGGCGGCGGCCCGGCGGGAGCGGCGGCGGCGCTGCGGGCGGCGCAACTGCGCCCCGGAGCGCGCGTCCTGCTGCTCGACAAGTCCGGCTTCCCGCGCGACAAGGCGTGCGGCGACGGCATCGCGGCCCACGGCCGGGACGAGCTGGCCCTGCTCGGCCTGCCGGGCCTCATCGACGACTACCGGCCCACCTCCCGCCTCTCGGTGGTGTCCCCGAGCGGTGCGCGGGTCAGCGCGGAGGCGGCCCGGCCCAACCACGTGGTGCCGCGCCGGGTGTTCGACGCCCGCCTGGTCGAGGCCGCCCGGGCGCGTGGCGTCGAGGTCCGCCGCCATCGCGTCCGCGCGATCGACCAGAGCGGGCCGTACACCGTCATCGACGCGGACATCGC
This sequence comes from Nonomuraea sp. NPDC005501, assembly GCF_040605905.1. Classification (NCBI taxonomy): domain Bacteria; kingdom Bacillati; phylum Actinomycetota; class Actinomycetes; order Streptosporangiales; family Streptosporangiaceae; genus Nonomuraea; species Nonomuraea sp. NPDC005501. The sequence continues at coordinate 7,410 of NZ_JBEXDT010000120.1, forward strand.
CGCCCGCGCCGTCGTGGCCGCCGACGGCGCCCACTCCACGCTCCGCCGCCTCGCCGGTCTCGCGGCCAACACCGCCCAGCACACCGCCATCGCCGTACGCGGGTACGCCGACGTGCCCGGCTCCGAGGACGCCCAGCTCATCGCCATGCAGAAGGAGGGCTGGCCGGCCTACGCCTGGTCGTTCCCCATCGGCGACGGCACCGCGAACGTGGGGTTCGGGATGCTGCTGCCCCGCCTGCACGCCGTCGGGCCGCCCGGGCGGCAGGTGCTGCACGGCCGCCTCGCCGAGTTGCTGCCCGACCGGCCGGCCCGGGACCTGCGCGCCCACCACCTGCCGTTGTCCTCCGGACGGCCGGCGCCCGGCGCGGGCCGCGTCATGCTCGCCGGCGACGCCGCCAGCCTGATCAACCCGCTCACCGGCGAGGGCATCTACTACGCCCTGCTGTCGGGCCGGCTGGCGGGGGAGGCGGCCGTCGAGGCGCCCGGCGACCCGCTGCCCGTCTACCGGCGCAAGCTCCGCGCGGCCCTCGGCCCGCACCTGCGTACCACCGACGTGCTGGCCCGCCTCGCCCAGTCGCCGGGGTTCATCGACGCGGCCATCGGGACGGCGGCGCGCCGCAAGGAGGTGTTCGACCTGCTGGTGGAGGTGGGGCTGGGGGCGGGGATGGTGCCGCTGCCGATGGCGCTCGCGGTGGCCCGCCGCTGGCTGCGCGACTCCGTGTCCGGCCTCCTCCGTACCCCCCACGGCCGGTGAACCGCGTCCGGCCGGTGCGGCCTCACGCGGTGAGGGCGGGGCCGTTGGCGAGCAGCACGAGGACGCCCACCGCCGCCACCCCGATCGCGGCCGCGAACGGCGCCCGCGCGGCCCGCCCGTGCAGCAGCGTGCCCGCGACCACCATCACGCCCGTCACCGCCACCGCCAGCCACCCAGCGGCGCCCGCGTCGCCCGGCGGGGCGAAGACCAGCAGCCACGTGGCCGCCAGCAGCGGCAGCGGGGCCAGCAGCAGCGTGCGCTCCGCGCCGAGCCGCTGCGGCCACCCGCGCACCCCCGCCGCCAGGTCGTGCGGGATGTCCGGCAGGACGTTCGCCAGATGGGCGCCGCACCCCAGCAGGGCCCCGGCCGCCACCGCCCACCAGGCCGGCCACGGGTGCGCCGGCAGGCCGAGCGTCACGAAGGCGGGCAGCGAGCCGAACCCCACCGCGTACGGGAGCCACGACCAGATCGTGGCCTTCACGCCCAGGTCGTAGGCCCACGCGGCGCCCACGCCGATCAGATGCGCGGCCCCGGCGAGCAGGCCGGACGCCAGCGAGAGCGGCACGCACAGCAGCAGCGCGGCGAACGCGGCGTCGCGGACGGTCCGCGCGCCGACCGCGCCGTCCACGATCGGCTTGCCGGAGCGCCCGGCCGCCACGTCGAGGCGGGCGTCCACCGCGTCGTTGCACCAGCCGACCGAGAGCTGCCCGGTGAGGACGGCCGCCGCCACGAGCGCGCACCCGGCCGCGTCGCGCCCGCTCGCCACGGCGAGCGCGGTCACCAGGGACGTCACCGCGACCGTCGGCCCGGGATGGCACGCCCGCGCCAGCCCGCCGGCCACCCGCCGGAGTCCGCTCACGCGCGCCGCCTCACCACCCGTCACCCCCCGATCGTAGGCCGCGCCTGCCCGCCGCCGAGATCCCCACGCCCTGTCCCACCGCTGCCGGATGATCGAAGGGACAAGGGATTGTGGTCATCGCGATGGCTTAGCGGGCGCCCGGGAGGGAAGCGTCCCGAGGGTCGGAGTCGTACAGCGCCACGAGCCGGAGAGCCCAGATGACCCGTATCGCTGCCGTCCGCACCTCCTTCCCGCCCAACCGCTACCCCCAGGCTGAGCTGACGGACATGGCGGCGCGGATGTGCCTGCCCGACGGCGCCGACCGGCGGCTGCTCGACCGGCTGCACCGCAGCGCCCGCGTCGACTTCCGCAACCTCGCCCTCCCGATGGAGGACTACGACAAGATCGACGGCTTCGGCGCGGCCAACGACGCGTACATCGCCGCGGCCGTCGAGCTGGGCGCGGAGAGCGTGGGCGGGGCGATCAAGGCGGCCGGGCTGGAGCCGGAGGACGTGGACATGATCATGTTCGCGTCGGTGACCGGCGTGGCCGCGCCCTCGGTGGACGCCCGCCTGGTCGACCGGCTGGGCCTGCGGCGGGACGTCAAGCGCGTGCCGGTGTTCGGGCTCGGCTGCGTCGCGGGGGCGGCGGGGATCGCCCGGCTGCACGACTACCTGCGCGGCTGGCCCGGCCATGCGGCGGTCCTGCTGTCGGTCGAGCTGTGCTCGCTGACCGTGCAACGCGGTGACTCCTCGCCCGCCAACCTGGTGGCGAGCGCGCTGTTCGGCGACGGCTCGGCGGCCGTGGTGGCCTGCGGCGGCGAGCGGGAGGCGCGCGGGCCGACGGTGGTGGCCACGCTCGGCCACCTGTACCCCGACTCCGGGCACGTCATGGGCTGGGAGGTGCGCGACACGGGGTTCGGCGTGCTGCTGGACGCCAGTGTGCCGGACATGGTCCGGCGCTACCTGGCCGACGACGTGCGGAGCTTCCTCGCCGGGCACGGGCTCACCGCCCGCGACATGGCCGTCTGGGTGTGCCATCCCGGCGGCCCGAAGGTGCTGGAGGCCGTGGCCGACGTGCTCGACCTGCCGGACGGGGCCCTGGAGCTGACCTGGCGCTCCCTGGCCGCCAACGGGAACCTGTCGTCCTCTTCCGTTCTGCACGTCCTGGGTGACACGCTCGACGAGCGCCGGCCGGAGCCGGGGGAGTACGGGCTGCTGCTCGCCATGGGGCCCGGTTTCTGCTCCGAGCTGGTCCTGCTCCGCTGGTAGTCGTGTCTCCGAAGTCCGCCGATCTCGCTCCACCGCGCCGGGAGTGGCCATGCTCTGGTATCTGACGCTCATCCTGCTCGTCGGCCTGGAACGCCTGGCCGAGCTGCGCATCGCCCGCCGCAACGCCCGATGGAGCCTCGAACGCGGCGGCGTCGTCACCGGCCAGGGCCACTACCCGTGGATGGTGGCCCTGCACACCGGTCTGCTGGCCGGCGCGCCGCTGGAGGTCGCCCTGGCCGACCGGCCGTTCCTGCCCGCCCTGGGCTGGCCGATGCTGGTCCTCGTCGCCGCCGCCCAGGCGCTGCGCTGGTGGTGCATCACGTCCCTCGGCCCGCGCTGGAACACCCAGGTGATCGTGGTGCCGGGGTTGCCGCTCGTGACGCGCGGGCCGTACCGGCTCGGGTGGCTGCGGCACCCCAACTACGTCGCCGTCGTCGTGGAGGGCGCCGCGCTGCCGCTCGTCCACACGGCGTGGGTCACCGCGCTCGCGTTCACGCTGCTCAACGCGGTGCTGATGGTCGTCCGCATCCGCTGCGAGAACACGGCGCTGGCCACCGCCGGCGGGCGGGCGGTCGCGTGATCGACGTCCTCGTGGCCGGCGGCGGGCCCGCCGGCCTGGCGACCGCCATCCACGCGGCCCTGGCCGGGATGGAGGCGGTGGTCGTGGAGCCGCGCGCCACGCCGGTGGACAAGGCGTGCGGCGAGGGGCTGATGCCCGGCGGAGTGGCGGCGCTGACCGCGATGGGCGTGGAGCTCTCGGGCCGGCCGCTGCGCGGCATCCACTACCTCGACGGCCGGCACTCCGCCCGCGCCCCGTTCCGCGCCGCCGAGGGGCTGGGGGTGCGGCGGACCGTGCTCCACGCCGCCCTCGCCCGGCGGGCCGCCGAGCTGGGCGTCAAGACCGTCACGGGCCGGATCGGGTCCGTGTCCCAGGACCGCGAGGGCGTGGAGGCGGGCGGGCTGCGCGCCCGGTGGCTCGTCGCGGCGGACGGCCTGCACTCGCCGATCCGCCGCTCGCTCGGCCTCGGGCTGCCCGACGGGGGCCCGCGCCGGTACGGGCTGCGCAGGCACTACCGCGTGGCCCCGTGGACGGACCACGTGGAGGTCCACTGGTCCGGCGGCGGTGAGGCGTACGTGACGCCGGTGGCCGGCGACCTCGTCGGGGTGGCGATCCTGAGCACCCGCCGGCACGGCTACGCCGAGCACCTCGACGCGTTCCCGGCCCTGCTCGCCCGCCTGCGGGGAGCGCCCGCGACGGCGGTGCGCGGCGCCGGGCCGCTGCGCCAGCGCGTGCGGGCCCGCGTCGCCGGGCGGGTGCTGCTGGTGGGCGACGCCGCCGGCTACACCGACGCGCTCACCGGCGAGGGGGTGTCGCTGGCGGTGCGGTGCGCCCGGTCACTGGTCGGCTGCCTGCGCCAGGGCCGGCCGCAGGAGTACGAGCAGGCGTGGCTGCGGCTGTCGCGGGCGCACCGGCTGCTCACGGGGGCCCTGGTGTACGCGGCCGGCCGCCCGGGCATGGCCCGCCTCGTCGTGCCGGCCGCCCAGCGCCTCCCGGGCGTCTTCACCGCCACGGTCCGCGCCCTGTCGTAGTCCCACCATCCTGGATCGTCCCAAATCTGTGCATGGCCGGGCACGCCGCCCGGCCGTCACGCGGGACCCGCCGGACACTGCTGTCATGAATGCGCGCGACACGGACGCGGCTCCGGAGCCGGCCGAGTTCGGGGGAGCGGTGTACGGCTCGCTGCTCGCGGCCTCCGTGGTCGCCGGCAGCGCCGCCGGCACGCCGAGCCCGCCGGGAGATCTGGTGCTGCTGCTGATCAGCACGGGCGTGGTGTTCTGGCTGGCGCACCTGTACGTCAGGCTGGTCGAGCGCGGCCTGCACCCGCTGACGTGGCGGCGGATACGCGCGGCCGGGCGGCAGGAGTGGCCGCTGGCCCAGGCCGCGGTGCCGCCGGCCGTGGCGGTCGCGCTGGCCTCCCAGCTGGGGATGTCGAACGAGGCGGCCACCTGGGTGGCGCTGGGCGTCGCGGTGGCGACCCAGGTCGCCTGGGCCGTCGCGGCGGCGGTGTCGGCGGGCTCGGGCAAGGGCGTGGTCGTGGTGTCGGGGATCACGAACCTGCTGCTCGGGCTGGTGATCATCGCGCTGAAGACCCAGGTCGCCGGCCACTGACGGTTCACCGACCGGCCTCGCCGCCGGTCAGGTGGTGATGCGGCCGGTCCGTACCAGCCGGTCGACGGCCTCGGCTACGGCCTCCAGCGAGGTGTGGCGCGGGCGGTGGCCCAGGAGGCGCGCGGCCTTCTCCATCGAGCAGTGGGGGCTGTGCGCGATGTGGTCGTAGGTGACGCGGGCGTCGTTCTCCGGCACCGTCTCGCGCCAGCGCTCCCACGGCAGGTACGCCAGCCGCGCCTCGCGCCCGAACCAGCCCGCCACCGCCTCGGCATAGCCGCGCAGCGTGAGCGCGGTCGTGGCGACCGAGTGGAAGCTCTCCCCGACGGAGGCCGACGGGGCCGCCAGCGCGTCCATGAACAGCCGCGCCACGTCGTCGGCGTGGACGTGCTGGACCGTCTCCATGCCGAGGTTGGGCAGCGTGACCTCGTCGCCGTCGGCCAGCGCCTGGAACACGCCGATGTCGAGGTTGCCCGCCGGGTTGACCGGAACCCAGCCCGGCCCGGTGATGTGGCCCGGGTGGATCAGCGTGGCGGGGAACCCGTCGCGGTGCGCCCGGTCGAGCAGGTACGACTCGATGGCCGCCTTCTGGCGGCCGTACTCGCCGATGGGGCGGCGCGGCCGGTCCTCGGTGGTGGGCACCCGGGTGCTGGGGCCGTGGACCCAGATCGTGCCGCAGTGCAGGAAGTGGCGCACGCGCCCGGTCAGGGCCGTGGCGAGCCGGCGGGCGCTCTCCTCGGTGAAGCAGATGAGGTCGATGACCGCGTCGGCGTCGAGGTCGGCGATCCGCCGGCCGAACGCGCCGTCCGCCTCCTCCGCCTCGCGGTCGGCGGTCACGGTGGTGACCCGGGACCAGGCGCCGTGGGGGGTGTACGGCTCACGCTTGCCGCGGCTGACGGCCACCACCTCATGACCCGCGTCGACCAGCCGGGGGACCAGGTAGGTGCCGATGTGACCACTGGCACCGATCACCACTACGCGCATGCGCCCCAGCCTAGACCGGCGGCCCGCCCCCGTTCGAGGGGTCGCCCTGTGGGGAGGCGCCCGCCGGGGAGTCCGGCGAGGTCAGGAGCGGAGGGCGGCGGCGACGCTGTCGGACAGCGGGGTCGTCGGGCGGCCGATGAGCCGCGACAGCTCGCCGCTCGTCCCGGCCAGCAGCCCGCGCGCGATGGCGCCGTCGATGTCGAGCAGCAGGGCGACGACGGGCTCGGGCAGGCCGGCGGCGGTGAGGATCTCCCGGTGCTCCTCGGGGGTCACGCTCCGGTACGTGACCTCCTTGCCGGACTGCCGGGACACCTCCGCCGCGTACTCGTCCAGGTCCCAGGCGACGTCGCCGCTCAGCTCGTACGCCTTGTTCTCGTGGCCCTCGCCGGTGAGCACGGCGACGGCCGCGGCGGCGTAGTCGGCGCGCGCGGCCGAGGCGACCCGGCCCCGGCCGGCGCTTCCGACGAGGGCGCCCCGCTCCAGGACCTCGCCGAGGCTCTCGGTGTAGACCTCGGTGTACCAGCCGTTGCGCAGGAAGGTGTGGGGAACGCCGGCGTCGATGATGGCCTGCTCGGTGTACTGGTGGTCGCGGGCCAGGTCGAAGTCGGCCTTCGGACCGCCGAGGACGCTCGTGTAGGCGAGGAGGGCGACCCCGGCGTCCTTGGCGGCGTCCACGACCGCCTGGTGCTGGGCGGCGCGCCGCCCGACCTCGTTGCCGGAGATGAACAGCACCCGGTCGCCGGCCGCGAAGGCGCCGCGCAGGCTCGCGGGGTCGTCGTAGTCGGCGACGCGGAGCTCGACCCCGCGGGCGGCCAGGTCGGCGGCCTTGTCCTTGTCCCGCACGACGGCCGCGACCTGGTCCGCGGGGACCCGGTCGAGCAGTTGCCGGACGGCGAGGCGGCCGAGAGATCCGGTGGCTCCGGTGACGACGTACATGGTGATCCCTTTCGTGGCGGGGTGTTCGTGACCCACCATGGCACTTTCTCACAGAAAGCGCAAACTTAAAGTTAGTGCTAACCAAGAGGTAGCATCAGGGCATGGACGCACTCGCACAGCCCGCCACCGAGGCGGAGCGGACTCTGCCGGCGCTGGAGTTCGACGTCTTCGCCCGCGCCTGCCCCTCCCGCGCGACCTTCGAGCACATCACCGGCCGCTGGGGTCCCCTGGTCCTGCTCGGCCTGCACGAGCACGCCATGCGCTTCAACGAGCTGCGCCGCCGCGTCGACGGGGTGAGCGACAAGATGCTCACGCAGACGCTGCAACTGCTCGAACGTGACGGATTCGTCGACCGGCGCGCCCGTGAGGGTTTCCCGTCGCGGGTGGACTACAGCCTCACGCCGCTCGGCGAACGCGCCGCCGTGCGGCTGTTCGCCCTCATCGAGCAACTGGAGGCGGACATGCCCGAGGTGCTGGAGGCCCAGGCCGCTTATGACAGCCGGCGTTCCGGGTGACGGACAATGGGCACGTCGCCGGCTTGCCGGAAAAAGGCGGGGGGATAAATGTCCAACCGTGAGCGGTGGAAAATCTTCGGAATGTACGCGGCCTGAACAAGGCCGTTGTCGAGGAGCGGCGCGGCCCTTTGTTTTCCGAACTCCGAGGTATCATGGCTGCATCGGAGTCGTCCCGTGCGGGCGCGTCGTCGGCGTGCGCGCCGGCGCGTCAGGCCGCTCACCGCGAGGGCGGGCGGCCTTGCGCCGCCGGTCACAGCAAGAGCTGGACCGTCGTGTTGTCACCGGCCACCAGGACGATGGCCACGACGACGGCGATCAGGCTGACGACGAGAAAGGTTCGGCGTGGCGGTCGTACGCGGAACTCTCCGTCGATCCTGATCCTCAGGTGGCGAGAGGACTTCGGCATGACGCCCTCCTTCGGGTGGGTAATGGTCCGGCGGGGTCCGCTGGTTGTGGTCCGATGGGCCCCGCCGGGCTGTGATAACGAGCGTATCCCCACTAATGCACGACGCCAACGATTTCCAGCTTCAACACGTCAATAAGGATTAGTGGCGGGTGCTTCACCGTCCTCGGTAAAGGCGCGACTACGCAAAAATCATCAGGTTGATGCCGCGCGGTGGATTGAAATGGCGAGCAGCCGAGCACCGTGAGCCTGATGGTCGCGGACGAGACGGGCCGGGAGTCGCTCCCTGAGATCCGCGTGCTCGGCCCCCGCCGAGCGGAAGGCCCCCGCCGGGCGGAAGACCGCCGCCGGCGGCGCGGAGGCCGGCAACGGCTCCGTCGAGCGGCTGTACGGCTCGCAGCGTGGCAGTCTCGCCACATGCCGGACGGATTGCTCCGCGATATTCCTGGCGGTCGGCACGGCATTTCTCGCCGTACGGACGAATGCGCCGGGATTTATACTCGGATAAAAGCGGAGTTATTCGGAAATATCGGCGTCGGCGGTGAGGGCGCGCGCCACCGTGAGGCTGTCCTCGTAGATGTGGTATCGCGTGATCAACCCGTCCTCGACCGTGAGGTGGAGCGCGAAGGCCGAGGTGTAAGCCTGCCCGTTCGCCCGCACGGTCTGCCTGATGTGCCCCAGGACGACCGCGTCGGCCCCGTCCACCAGGATCCGCGTGACCGACGTGCCGTTCAGTTCGGGCACGTGGTACGCCTCCAACATGCGGAAATGTCCGGCCACGTCACCCCGGCCGGTGCGCCGCCGGATCCACGGCACGGCGGGGTGCCCCTCCTCCGGCCAGTCGAGCTGCCAGTCGATCTCCTCGGCGAACAGCTCGGCGGCCCCGTCGTGGTCGCCCTTGGCCATCCGGCCGAGCAGCTCTTCGACGATCTTCCGGGTCATGACGGGTCCCTTTCCCTGGACTGTGCGGCCAGTCTCGTGGAAGCCGATAGGCAAGTCGATTACCTCTCACGTAAGCGTTCCGCCGTACCCGGCGTTCCCGCGCGCCGCCCTCCCCCCAGGGTCGACGCCCGGGGAGGCGCCGGGTCAGCGGAGCTGGATGCCGATGACGCAGGTGTCGTCGTCCGTGTCGGACTTGCTGTACGTGAGCAGGTGGTCGAGCCGCTGCTCCAGCGACGACACCTCGGCCGTGGCGACCGTGAGGAGCTGCCGCTGGGAGTGCTCCAGGCTGCGGTCCTTCCGCTCGATGAGCCCGTCGGTGTACATGAGCAGCACGTCGTCCTTGAGGAGCTGGACGCTGCCCTCGTCGTACCTCGCCTCGGACAGCGCCCCCAGCAGGACGCCGTCGATCATCGGCAGCTCCGACGACTCGCCGTCGCGCAGCATGATCGGCGGGAAGTGCCCGGCCCTGGCCCAGCGCAGCACCCGCGTCTCCGGGTCGAACAGCGCGCAGACGGCCGTCGCCGTCACCTGCTCGGTCAGGTGGTGGGCGACGAGGTTGAGCCAGGTGAGGAGCTGCGCGGGCCCGGCGCCGGTGGTGGCCAGGCCGCGCAGCGCGTTGCGCAGGACCACCATGCCGGTGGCCGCCTCGATGCCGTGGCCGGCCACGTCGCCGAGCGACAGCAGCACCTGCTTGGACGGCAGCACCACGCAGTCGTACCAGTCGCCGCCGACCAGCGCCTCCTCCTCGGCGGGCCGGTAACGGACGCCGATCCGGAGGTCGAACGCCTCGATCGGGCCGTGCGTGGGCGGCATGATCGCCTGCTGGAGCTGGAGAGCCAGGCGGTTGCGCTCGGCCGCCTGCTGCTCGCTGTGCGCGAGCTGGTCACGCGTCGCGGCGAGTGCCACCTCCGTCCAGTGCTGTGCGGAGATGTCCTGGTACGCGCCACGCACGCAGAGCAGCCGCCCGTTGGCGTCCAGCACCGGCTCGGCGACCACCCGGATGTGCCGTGACACCCCGTCGGAGCGCCGGAGCCGGAAGGCGGTGGACGCGGGCCGCTGGTGGTGCAGCAACCCGCGCAGGAAGCGGCCGAGGGCGACGCCGTCGTCCGGGTGGGCGTGCCGGGGGAGCTGCTGGAGCGGGATCGGCGCCGCGTTGGCCGGCAGGCCGAGCAGGGCGAAGAGCTGGCCGTTCCAGGTGATCTCGCCGGTGACGACGTTCTCCTCGAAGCCGCCCATGCGGCCGAGCCGCTGCGCGTGCTGGAGCAGCCCCGCCACCCGCGCCGCCTCGTCCAGCACGCGCCACACCAGCAGCACGCAGTCGCCGTGGCGGCTGACGCTGACGTTGGCGACGGCGGTCAGCGGCACCTGGTCGATGATGGCGGTCAGCTGCATCCGCTCGGTCCGGAACGCCTCGCCGGTGGCGTGGACGCGCTCGACCTTCTCGAACAGGCCGCCCTCGCCCGCCGCCATCGGGTACGCCTCCAGCAGCAGCGCGCCGTTGACCGCGGCCCGGGGGCGGCCCGCGAAGTCGACGAAGTTCGTGTTGGTGTGCTGGATGAGGAAGTCGACGAGCCGCCCGTCGGCGTCGAGGTGGGGTCGCAGGACGAGGGCGGGGTCGTGCAGGCCGTCGGCCAGGTCGATCAGGTCCGACTGGGGCGGGCGCAGGACCGCCTGCAAGGCCGGGTGCCCCTCCAGGGTGTGGGCGATCAGCTCGGCCAGCGCCTCCACCTGCCGCTGGACCGACTGCGGCTGCGGCGGCAGACGATGCGTCCAGGCGATCTCCAGCACGCCGAGGATGCGTCCTCCGGTGCCCGCGGGGACGGTGACCCGGCCGCCGCTCTGCGAGGGCTGATGGCCGATCGAGGGCAGCCCGAACTCCGACAGGTCGGCGAACCACACGGTGCCCCGCTCCACCAGCGCCTGCCGGGCGGGCGTCGCGACGCCGGGCGGCACGTACCGCCACCGCTCCGCCTCACCGGCCGCGAACCCCGCCGCGCCGGCCAGGGTGAGCGAGCCGTCCGTGCCGGCCGCCCACACGGCGACGGCCGTGGCGCCGAGCGGCGACAGCGCGTGCTGGAGCAGCGACTCGCTGACCGTCTGGGTGTCGTCCGCGGCGAGGACCCCGCTCTCCGCGGTGCGCAGCCGCACGGCGATCGACGTGTGGTCGCCGGAGTCGCCGGGGTCGCCGCCACCGGGGCCGGGCGCGGCGCCCTCGCGGCCGGTGGCCGCGCTGACGAACTGGCTGGCCGCCTCGGTCAGCCGGTCCTGCGCGGCCTGGTTGACGATGTCGGCGGCCAGTTCGAGCTGCGTCAGCCGGGTCCGCTCGGCGAGGGCGGCGAGCTGCCTGGCGGCCTCGGCCGGGTTGCAGCCCAGCCGCTCCACCAGGATGCCCTTGGCCAGCTCGATCAGGGCCCGGCCGTCGGCCGCCGCGTGCGCCTCGCGCACCTCACGGCGCAGCCGCTCCACGGTGGCGGCCAGCCGCCCGAGGCGGGTGCCCTCATCGGCGGGCTGCTGGGAGTCGTGCACGTCCTGCTCCTCGACGCTGGTCGTAGCTGCTGTGGGCCCGGGCGGGCGGGATGGCGCCGCGAGCGGCTACCTGCCCAGCCGGCGCTGGATCCGGGCCAGCAGGTCGTCGGCGTCGACCGGCTTGGTGACGTAGTCGCTCGCCCCCGAGGCCAGGCTCTTCTCCTGGTCGCCCGGCATCGCCTTGGCCGTCACCGCGATGATGGGCAGGTCGGCGTACTGCGGCATCGCCCGGATGGCCGCCGTGGCCGCGTAGCCGTCCATCTCCGGCATCATCACGTCCATCAGCACGATGTCGATCTCCGGGTGGGCGGTGAGGGTCTCGATGCCCTTGCGACCGTTCTCGGCGTGCAGCACCTGGAGGCCGTGGATCTCCAGGATGCCGGTCAGCGCGTACAGGTTGCGGGCGTCGTCGTCGACGACCAGCACGGTACGGCCGGCGAGCGACCCGTCGCCCGCCTGCGTCACCGGCCGCTGCACCTCCTCGGGCCTGACGAGCGGCAGCACGTCGTGCGGCCCCTCGGCCGACAGGTGCAGCGCGATGCGCTCACGCAGCTCGTCCAGGCTGGAGAGCAGTTCGAGCGGCTGGGTGCCGGTGCGGGCCTGCAGGTTGGACTCCTGCCCGGGGTCCAGCCGCCAGTTGTTGTAGGCCAGGACGGGCACGCCCCGCAGCGCCGAGTCGCCGTCCATGTCCTCCAGGAAGCGCAGCGCCGCGCCGTCGGCCATGTCCAGCTCCAGCACGATGCAGTGGTACGCCTGGGCCGCGAGGGCGGTGGCCGCCTCCTGCACCCCGACGGCGTTGATGACCTCGACGGGCCCGCGCTGGTCGCCCCGGTCGCGGTTGTTGGCCAGGTCGGCCACGGCGCTCTCGGCCACCAGCGACAGCAGCCCGCGATCGCGGCCCTCGATCACCAGCAGCCGGCGCTGCTGCTGCGGCTGGGGCGGCGACACCGCCGGCGTGACGGTCACCGAGCCGGACTCCAGCACCTCGCGGGCGTCGCGCTCCGGGGCGGAGGAGCCCGCCGGCGGCTCGTCGAAGTCGGGGCGCGCCACCGGCAGGTAGAGGGTGAACACGCTGCCCTTGCCCGGGGAGCTCTGGGCGGTGATCGCGCCGCCGAGCAGGTAGGCGATCTCGCGGCTGATCGACAGGCCGAGCCCGGTGCCGCCGTACTTGCGGCTGGTGGTGCCGTCGGCCTGCTGGAACGCCCCGAAGATGGCCTCCAGGTGCTGCTCGGCGATGCCGATGCCGGTGTCCTTGATCCGGAAGGCGATGGCCGAGCCGTGCATGCGCACCGAGGACGGGACCTCGGTGGTCGAGGCCGGCTCGATGTGCAGCTCGACGCTGCCCGCCTCGGTGAACTTCACCGCGTTGGACAGCAGGTTGCGCAGGACCTGGCGGAGCCTGGAGTCGTCGGTCAGCACGTCGACCGGGACGCCGGCGGCCGTGGTGACGACGAAGTCGAGGCTCTTCTGCATGGTCATCGGGCGGAACGTGGCCTCGATGTCGTCGAGGAGCTGCCGCAGCGGCACCCGCTCGGGCGCGATGTCCATCTTGCCCGCCTCGACTTTGGACAGGTCGAGGATGTCGTTGATGAGCTGCAGCAGGTCGGAGCCGGCCGAGTGGATGATGCTCGCGTACTCGACCTGCTTCGGGGTGAGGTTGCGCGTGTGGTTCTGCGCCAGGAGCTGGGCCAGGATGAGCAGGCTGTTGAGCGGGGTGCGCAGCTCGTGGCTCATGTTGGCCAGGAACTCGCTCTTGTACTTCGAGGCCAGCGCGAGCTGCTGGGCGCGGGTCTCCAGCTCCTGCCGGGCCTGCTCGATCTCCAGGTTCTTGGTCTCGATGTCCCGGTTCTGGGTGGCCAGCAGGGCGGCCTTCTCCTCCAGCTCGGCGTTGGAGCGCTGGAGCTCCTCCTGCTGGTTCTGCAGCTCCTCCGAGCGGGCCTGGAGCTCCGCGGTGAGCCGCTGCGACTCGACGAGCAGCTCGTCGGTGCGGGCGTTGGCGATGATGGTGTTGACGTTGACGCCGATGGCCTCCATCAGCTGGTCCAGGAACGCCCGGTGGACCGCGGTGAACGCGTAGACCGAGCCCAGCTCGATGACGCCGAGCACCTGCTCCTCGACCACGATCGGCAGCACGATGACCGAGGTCGGCGTGGTCTCGCCGAGCGCGGAGGAGACCTTGACGTAGTCGGCCGGCACGCCGTCCATCGCGATCGTGCGCCGGGTGCGGGCGGCCTGCCCGATCAGCGACTCGCCCAGCCTGAAGCGGGTGGGCCGGTCGGTCCCGGCCGGGTAGCCGTAGGCGTTGATGAGCTTCAGCTCGGCGCCGGCCGGCGACTCCTCGGCGAGGAAGAAGGCGCCGTACTGGGCGGACACGAGCGGGGCCAGCTCGCTCATGACCAGCTCGGCCACGGCGCTGAGGTCGCGGTGGCCCTGCATGAGGCTGGAGATGCGGGCCAGGTTGGACTTGAGCCAGTCCTGCTCCTGGTTGGCGCGGGTGGTCTCGCGCAGCGAGCCCACCATCGAGTTGATGTTGTCCTTCAGGTCGGCCAGCTCACCCTCGGCGTCCACCGTGATGGAGCGGGTCAGGTCGCCGGAGGTGACTGCGCTGGTGACCTCCGCGATGGCGCGCACCTGGCGGGTGAGGTTGCCGGCCAGCTCGTTGACGTTCTCGGTGAGCCGCTTCCACGTGCCGGAGACGCCCTCGACCTCGGCCTGGCCGCCCAGCCGGCCCTCGCTGCCCACCTCGCGGGCGACGCGGGTGACCTCGGCGGCGAACGAGGAGAGCTGGTCGACCATCGTGTTGATGGTGGTCTTGAGCTCCAGGATCTCGCCGCGGGCGTCGACGTCGATCTTCCTGGTCAGGTCGCCCCTGGCGACGGCCGTGGTGACCTGGGCGATGGAGCGCACCTGGTTGGTCAGGTTGTCGGCCATCGAGTTGACGTTGTCGGTGAGGTCCTTCCACGTGCCGGCCACGTTGGGGACCCGGGCCTGGCCGCCGAGCTGGCCCTCGGTGCCGACCTCGCGGGCGACGCGGGTGACCTCGTCGGCGAACGCGGACAGCGTGTCGACCATCGTGTTGATCGTCTGGGCGAGCGCGGCGACCTCGCCGCGGGCGTCGACCGTGATCTTCTGCGACAGGTCGCCCTTGGCGACCGCGGTGGCCACCTGCGCGATGGACCGCACCTGGCCGGTCAGGTTCGAGGCCATGAAGTTGACGTTGTCGGTGAGGTCCTTCCAGGTTCCCGACACGCCCCGCACGGTGGCCTGGCCGCCGAGCTGGCCCTCGGTGCCGACCTCGCGGGCGACGCGGGTGACCTCGTCGGCGAAGGCGGAGAGCTGGTCGACCATCGTGTTGATGGTCTCCTTCAGCTCCAGGATCTCGCCCCGGGCGTCCACCCGGATCTTCTGCGACAGGTCGCCCTTGGCGACCGCTGTGGTGACCTCGGCGATGGAGCGCACCTGGGCGGTCAGGTTGTCGGCCATGACGTTGACGGACTCCGTCAGCGCCTTCCACGTGCCGGACACGCCCTTGACGTCGGCCTGGCCGCCCAGCCGCCCGTCGGTGCCCACCTCGCGGGCGACGCGGGTGACCTCGTCGGCGAACGAGGAGAGCTGGTCCACCATGGTGTTCAGCGTGTTCTTCAGCTCCAGGATCTCGCCCCGGGCCGACACGGTGATCTTCTGGGACAGGTCGCCGCGGGCGACGGCGGTGGCCACCTGCGAGATGTTGCGGACCTGGGCGGTGAGGTTGCCGGCCATGTAGTTCACCGAGTCGGTGAGGTCGCGCCACGTGCCCGCGACACCCTTCACGTCGGCCTGGCCGCCGAGCTGGCCCTCGGTGCCGACCTCGCGGGCGACGCGGGTGACCTCGTCGGCGAACGAGGAGAGCTGGTCGACCATCGTGTTGACGGTGTTCTTCAGCTCCAGGATCTCGCCCCGGGCGTCCACGGTGATCTTCTGGGACAGGTCGCCCTTGGCGACCGCGGTGGTGACCTCGGCGATGGAGCGCACCTGGCTGGTGAGGTTGCCGGCCATGGCGTTGACCGACTCCGTCAGGTCCTTCCAGGTGCCCGACACGCCGGGCACCTCGGCCTGGCCGCCGAGCCGTCCCTCGGTGCCCACCTCGCGGGCCACCCGGGTCACCTCGGAGGTGAACAGCGAGAGCTGGTCGACCATGCCGTTGAAGACCAGGGCGATCTCGCCCAGCAGCCCGCCGGCGTCGTCCGGCAGCCTGGTGCCGAAGTCGCCGTCACGGACGGCGGTCAGCCCGGCCAGGAGCTGCCGCAGCTCCAGCTCCTGGGCCTTGCTCACACCTCGGCCGGGGCGTGCCTGCTGGCGGGAGCCGCTGGCCGTCGTCTCGCCCATGTTCACCCTCGTTCCGCTGTCCGGCATGCGAGTGCACGTCCGATCATCATTATCGCCATATGGGGCATAACGGGCGGCCGATCCGGGGGCCGCGCAGAGAATGTACCGGCAAGTAAGCCCTGCCGGTACACGCGGGAGACGAGCGTGCGCCCGCGCGGCTCAGCCGTC
>NZ_JBEXDT010000121.1:0-22482 GCF_040605905.1 Nonomuraea sp. NPDC005501
GTCAGCCGGTCAAAGGCCCGGTAGAAGCGGCGGGAGGAGGCGAGCACCTGGTGGACATCTGCGGGGTTGATGTCGGGCAGGCCGAGCCGGTGGCGCCGGGCAGCGCCGCGACGCGCCCGCGCATCGGCACCACGGCTCCGAGCAGCGCGTCCTGCCCCGCGTACACCTCCAGGCAGCCGCGGCCGCCGCAGCGGCAGGCGGGGCCGTCGGGCACGACGACGACGTGCCCCAGCTCGCCGGCCAGCCCGTACGTGCCGCGGAACAGCGATCCGTCCACCACCAGCCCCGCGCCGATGCCGATCTCGCCCGAGACGTAGAGGAAGTCGGTCTCCCCGGAGCCGAACCACAGCTCGCCGAGCGCCGCGAGGTTGGCCTCGTTGTCCACCTCGCACGCCAGGTCGTGCAGGCCGAGCTGGCCCGCCACGCCGAGGTCGCGCCAGCCGAGGTGGGGCGCGTTGCGCAGCAGGCCGTCCTGGACGGGGCCGGGCACGGCCAGGGCGGCGCCGGTGATGCGCAGCCCGGCGCGCTCGGCCTCGGCGACGGCCTGGACGGCCAGCTCGCGCAGGTCGGCGAGGATGGCCTCGGGACGGGAACCGCGGTTGTCGGCGGGCCGGGTACGGCGCACGCGGACGGCGCGAGTGAGGTCCACCACACAGGCCGCGAGGTAGTCGACGTTGACCTCCAGGCCGAGCGTGGCGACCCGGTGGCCGCTCAGGCTCACGGCGACGCCCGGCCGGCCGCGCTCGCCGTCGCGGACGGCTCCGTTCTCCACGACCACACCGGCGTCGAGCAGGTCGGAGACCAGCTTGGACACGGTGGTCTTGGTCAGCCCGGTCAGCTCGGCGAGGGCGGCCCGCGTGAGCGGGCCCGCCGCGCGGATCTCACCGAGCACGACGGCGAGATTGCGGGCGCGCATGGAATCGTGCCGCACGCCTCTTGACGATGCCACATCTGCCTCCGAGGATTATGTGCAGATTGTGGACTTAATCCTAGACCGGCGAGAGGGCACCATGAGCTCGTTCAATCCAACCCCCGATGATCGCTTCACCTTCGGCCTGTGGACGGTCGGATGGCAGGCTCGTGACCCCTTCGGTGACGCCAGCCGGCCCGCGCTCGACCCCGTGGAGACCGTACACCGCCTGGCGGAGCTCGGCGCCTACGGCGTCACCTTCCACGACGACGACCTGCTGGCCGTCGAGCCCGACCGGGACAGGGCCATCGAGGCGTTCCGCAAGGCGCTGGGCGAGACCGGGATGAAGGTCCCCATGGCCACCACGAACCTCTTCACCCACCCGGTGTTCCGCGACGGCGCGTTCACCAGCAACGACCGCGACGTCCGCCGCTACGCCCTCCGCAAGGTCATGCGCAACATCGACCTCGCCGCCTCGCTGGGCGCGACGACGTACGTGTGCTGGGGCGGGCGCGAGGGCGCCGAGTCCGACGCGGCCAAGGACATCCGCGCGGCGCTGGCCCGCTACAAGGAGGCGCTCGACCTGCTCAGCCAGTACGTCATCGAGCAGGGCTACGACATGCGCTTCGCCATCGAGCCCAAGCCGAACGAGCCCCGCGGCGACATCCTGCTGCCGACCATCGGGCACGCGCTCGCGTTCATCAACGAGCTGGAGCACCCCGAGATGGTCGGCCTCAACCCCGAGGTCGGGCACGAGCAGATGGCCGGCCTGAACTTCGTCCACGGCATCGCGCAGGCCCTCTGGCAGGGCAAGCTGTTCCACATCGACCTGAACGGCCAGCACGGGCCGAAGTACGACCAGGACCTGGTGTTCGGCCACGGCGACGTCAAGAGCGCGTTCTTCCTGGTGGACCTGCTGGAGCACGGCGGCTACGACGGACCGCGCCACTTCGACTACAAGCCGCTGCGCACCGAGGACCCCGAGGACGTGTGGGTCTCGGCCGCGGCCAACATGCGGACGTACCTCATCCTGCGCGAGAAGGCCCGCGCCTTCCGCGCCGACCCGGAGGTCCAGAAGGCGCTGGCCGCCTCCCGCGTGGACCAGCTCGCCGTGCCCACGCTCGCGCCCGGCGAGACGCTCGCCGACCTGGCCGCCGACGAGTTCGACCCGGAGGCGGCGGCCGAGCGCGGCTACCACTTCACCCACCTCAACCAGCTCGCGCTGGAGCACCTGCTCGGCGTGCGCGGCGGGGTGGCCGGATGACGAACCCCCTCGCCTTACAGCTCTACACCGTCCGCGACGCGATCGCCGCCGACCGCGACGGCGTCCTGCGCCGCGTCGCCGAGCTCGGGTACGGCGCCGTCGAGCCGTTCGACCCGACCACCGACCCGAAGGGGTTCCGCCGGGTGGCGGACGACCTCGGACTGTCCGTGCCGATCACGCACGCGTACGCGCTGCTGAGCGAGGAGCCGGCGGCGGTGTTCGACGCGATCGCGACGATCGGCGCGGAGCTGGTGGTCATCCCGGGCGGCGTCGCGCACGAGGAGTTCACCACCCGCGACGGCCTGGCCCGCACCGCCGACCTGCTGAACGGGCTGGCCGAGCAGGCCGCCGCCCACGGGATGCGGCTCGGCTACCACAACCACTGGTGGGAGATCGAGCCGCGGGTCGGCGAGCGGCACGCGCTGGAGGAGCTGGCCGGCCTGCTGGCGCCGGAGGTGTTCCTGGAGGTGGACACGTACTGGGCGGCGGTCGGCGGCGCGGACGTGCCCGCGCTGCTGCGCCGCCTCGGCGACCGGGTCAGCGCGCTGCACGTCAAGGACGGGCCGGGCGGCAAGGAGGCCCCCCACACCGCGGTCGGCGCGGGCGTCATGCCGGTGCCGGAGATCCTGGCGGCGGCGCCCGCCGGGGCGTGGCGGATCGTGGAGCTCGACCACTGCGCGAGTGACGTGTTCGAGGCGCTGGCGGCCAGCCACGCCTACCTGGGCTCCCTGGAGGACGCGTGAGCGGCGGGCCGGTCGGCGTCGCCCTGGTCGGCGCGGGTGTGATCAGCGGTCAGTACCTGAGCAACCTCACGGCGTTCCCCGACGTGCGGGTGCTCGGCGTCGCCGACCTCGACGAGGGCCGCGCGGCGGAGGTCGCCGGGCGTTACGGCGTGCCGGTCTCGGGCGGCATCGACACGGTGCTCGCGCTGCCCGAGGTGGAGATCGTCGTCAACCTCACCGTCCCGGCCGCGCACGCCGCGGTGGCGCTGGCCTGCTTACGGGCCGGCAAGCACGTGTACGGCGAGAAGCCGCTGGCGCTGGACGCCGAGGAGGCGGCCAAGGTGCTGGCCGTGGCCGCCGACCTCGGGCTGCGCGTGGGCAACGCCCCGGACACGTTCCTCGGCGCCGGCATCCAGTCGGCGCTGCGGGCGCTGCGCTCGGGCCTCATCGGCGAGCCGGTCGCGGTCACCGCGGCCACCCAGGGGCTCGGGCCGGAGTCGTGGCATCCGAGTCCCGAGTTCTTCTACCAGCGGGGCGGCGGGCCGCTGTTCGACCTCGGCCCGTACTACCTGACCACGCTGGCCGCCCTGCTCGGCCCGGCGGCGCGGGTCTCGGCGCTCACCCGCCGGGCCCGGGACGTGCGGGTCGTCGGGTCGGGGCCGAAGGCGGGCACCATGATCCCGGTGGAGGTGCCGACACACGTCGACGCCCTCATCGACTTCGCGGGCGGCGGCGGGGCGGCGGCGACGTTCAGCTTCGACTCGCCGGTCCCCAAGCGGCTCATCGAGATCGTCGGCACCGAGGGCGCGCTGTCGCTTCCGGACCCCAACACCTTCGAGGGGCCGCTGCTGGCCCGCGGGCTCCACGACGCCGACTGGCGGGAGCTGCCGGTGGAGGGGACGGTCGCGGGGCGCGGCATCGGCGTCCTCGATCTCGCCCGGTCGATCCGGGCGGGCACGCCGCACCGCGCGTCGGGCGAGCTGGCGCTGCACGTCCTGGAGATCATGACGGCTGTCACGGAGTCCGGGGAGCGGGGTGAGTTCCGGCGGGTCCGCTCGGCCCCGCCGGTGCCGGAGCCGCTCCCGGCGGACTGGGATCCCCACGCCGCGACCCTGGCCTGACCGTCGTGCCGGGCCTGCCGAAGCCGGCCGGGCCTGGCCGGCGTGAGGATCAAGACGTCCCGAACGGCGGCGGCGACGCCGCCGTTCGAGGCGCCGTTCATCTCCGTCCGGCCGCCGCTGGGTGTGCGCGGTCAAGATGATCCAGCCCACCGGCCGGCGGCGGCCGGTGAGCGCAGCATCGGGCGATCCATTCGAGGATCTGCTTGAGCATCCGGAACGTGTGCTCAAGGTCGAAGCGGCGCAGGAACATCGACCACTGCTGAACAGCAAGCTGAGCGGTGCGGTCCTCCCCCACACGGGTTCACTGGTCGACGTGCTCGGCCGCGGTCTGCGGGAGCGCGAGCATCACGAGTGCCGCCACGACGTAGAGCACCGCAGAGACGACGAGGACGATGCTGAGCGCGTGACCATAGTGGGCCAGTCCCGGCGTGCCGGTCGTCGATCCGGCGACGGCGGTGAAGAAGACCGTGCCGAGAACGGCGATGCCGATGGCGCCGCCGATCTGGTTGACGGTGGAGAGCACGCCCCCCGCGGCGCCGGCGTTGCGTCCGGGGACGCCGGCCAGGACGACGTTGACGAGGATGGGTGCGGCAAGACCGAGCCCGAGGCCGCCGATGAAAAGAGCGAGGGCAAGGTGCCAGTATCCGGGATCGTTGCCGTCCCTGATGATCGCCCACAGGACGAGCTGGGATGCCGCGATGGTGAGCGAGCCGATGATCAGCAGGGCTCTGCCTGCCTTGGCGGCGAGCGCGACGCCGAGTCCTGAGGTGATGACCGAGCCGAGCGCGTAGGGCAGGATCACCAGGCCGGTCTCCCACGCGCTGCGGTCGGTGCCGTTCTGGAGGTAGATCGACAGAGTGAGGAAGAACGACCCGATGCCGCCGAAGAAGAGTACGGACGCGCTCAGGCCGATCGCGAAGGCACGGATTCGGAGCAGAGCCGGATCGAAGACGGGTTCGGTCCCGCGTCCGGTGAGGCGGCGCTCGTAGGCGAGAAAGATCGCCAGCACGATGATTCCAGCGGCGAGGAGGGCGTTACTGGCCCAGGTCCATCCCCAGGTCTCGGTCTGGATGATCGGCAGTAGCAGGAGCAGGATGCCCGAGGCCGCGAGCAGCGCGCCGAGGAGGTCCAGCCGCGCGGTCGAGGTGGAGCGGGACTCCGGCAGCACCTTCGCGCCGATGATGAGCGCCAGGATCGAGACAGGCACGTTGATCCAGAAGATTGTGCGCCATCCCAGATCGAACAGGTCGCCGTCAACGAGCAGCCCGCCCAGCAGCGGGCCGGCGACCGACGCGAGACCCTGGACCGCCCCGTAGGCGCCGAACGCCTTGGCACGCTCGCCCGGAGCGAACGATGCCCGGATGATCCCGAACACCTGCGGGACCATGATCCCTGCGGTCAGTCCCTGCGCGGCGCGCATGCCGATGAGCATTCCCGGATCGGCGGCCAGCGCGCAGAGTGCGGAGGTGAGCATGAACCCGGCCAGCCCGATCATGAACAGGCGCTTGCGGCCGTACTGGTCACCGAGTCGTCCGCCGGTGATCAGGCCCGCACCCAGGGCGAGGACGTAGGCGGCGATCGTCCACTGGATCTGAGCGTCGCCGGCCCCCAGCTCTTGGGCTGTCGCCGGAGCCGCGACGGTGACGATCGTCGCGTCGAGAAGGTCCATGAAGGAGCCGAAGAGCACCACCAGGAGCGCCGCGCTCGCGCCCGCGCCGGAGATGAGCGCCGAGGAAGCGGCGGGTGCATGCGTGCCCTCTTGAGGGCTCTGTGAAGCAGTCATGCCGGCCACAATGACCCGTATAGTTGCCATCGAGTGACCGCTTTATGTGAGGGGATGAGCGATGGCTGCTACCTCCGCGCGGACGCTCAAGTTGCTGTCGATCTTCGGGATCGGCGCGACCCTGACCGCCGAAGAGCTCGCCACCAGGCTCGGGGCGTCTGTGCGGACCGTGCGACGCGACATCGACACGCTCAGAGAGCTCGGGTACGAGATCGAGGCCGTGCGCGGGGCGGGTGGAGGCTACCGGCTCGGCCGCGCCACCTGGTTGCCGCCGGTCGTCTTCGACGAGGACCAGGCTGTCGCGGTGGCCGTCGCGCTCCAGACCGTCCCCACGATCCTGTCCGGCATCCGCGAGAACTCGGCCCGCGCCCTCACCACGCTGCAGCAGGCGATGCCCGCCCGCAGCCGCATCCACGCCGAAGCGTTCACCGTCCTCGCAGCGCGCAACTACTGGGAGTTCCCCGCAGCGCCCATCGACGCCGACATCATCCGCTTCATCGGTGGCGCGATCAACCGGCAGCACGTCGTTCGCGTGGACTACACCGGTGAGGACGGACCGACGACGCTCACGCTGGAACCGCACGACCTCGTCGTGTGGGCGGCACGGTGGTACCTCGTCGCGTTCGAACCGGACGCGGACCGATGGCGCGCGATGCGAATCGACCGCCTGGAACCACGCATGCCCACGGGGAGCACCTTCGACCGCCGCGACGTCCCGCATGGCGATCCGGTCGCATTCGTCATGAGCACGCACGACCGCGGCGACACCCCGGCGGAATGGCCATGCCTCGGGTCGGCGCTCGTCGCACTACCCGCGCCCATCGTCGCCCAGTTCGCCCCTGGCGGATCGACGGTCGAGCACGACACCGACTCCAGTTGCCGACTCACGCTCGGTGCGTGGTCATGGGCAGGGCTGGCAGGACTGCTCCTCACTTTCGACGCTGACGTCACGGGCATCGAACCGGAAGAGCTCAGGCAGGCGCTGCGCTCCTTGCGCACCCGCATCGACGAAGGACTCAGGCGCGCTATGTGAGTTCACTTGTCAGACGATCCTGGCGCCGGGGCATCGATCGAGGATCTCACGCCCAGGCGGCAGGGCTGCCCTGACGCGCGCACCGCTCGCCCGGCCATGCCCGCCTGCTGTTCAGCGGGGTGACTGTGAACGAGATGTCCTTGCGGCATGCCCGAGGACAAACCGCGTGAGCTGGAGACGCCTGATCGCCGTAGGTCGGCGGGGAGGAAGAGGTTCAGGGCTCTGTCTGAGAAAGAAGACGCCGTGGTCGTCGAGTAGAAGCAGACGCTACTGGACGGTGAAGCCGGCGGCGCTGACGCGGCCGGCGCCGTTCACGGCCGTGATCAGGAGCCAGGGCCGGCCCGGGTCGATCCCCACCGGGTCGAACGGCGCCCAGACCGTCTCCCGGACCACCCCGCCGGACCGGTCGTCACCGCCCGGCCTCGGGGTGAGGCCGGGCTCCGGGGTCAGGGTGACCGTCCGCGCCCCTCCCCCGGTCTCCTGGTACGTGACGCGCAGCGGGCCGCCCCGAAGGTTGAGCCCCCGTACCTCGATCCCGGAACGTCCGTTCAGGGGGCGCCGGGCCGCGTCCATGACGAGGGGGTCGTTCCAGGCCGCCATGACGGCGTCGGCGAGCGAGGGCGCGTCCGGGGTGTCCCGGCAGGTCAGGAACGGGTCCCAGCCGTAGGAAATGATCTTCGCGGCGTACCGGCCGACGGCCATGACCTGCCGGTCCACCCGGCTCTTCGCGGCCCGCCCGCGCAGCGGCAGCGGGTCGGTCCTGGCGCACTCGCCCTCCACCGGGGTGGGCTCGAAGACCTCGACGTTCACCCACAGCTCGACGCCGTGCCCGGCGCGGCGCGCCGCGGCCGCGACGTAGTCGGCGGTCGAGCCGTAGTACGCCTGCCGATACGGCATGGCGCCCACCACGGGAACGAGCCGGGCGTCGACCGGATCGCCCTCCCGGCCCGCGTCGTACACCGGGACCTTGCCGACACCCCGGCCGTCCTGGATGGCGATGACCATCGGCAGGCCGGCCCGGGTGGCCGCGATGTCCGCGAACCCCTCGCCCACCGCGCTCGGCGGGAAGCCCCGTGACCGGCGCGCGTCCCAGTACGGGCTGACCGCGATCGTCCGGCCCGGCAGCACGGAGGCGACCACGGCGTGCTGCGCCCGGTAGAGGGCGAGCACCGGGTCCCGGGGCCCCCGGTCCCGCATGGCCAGCTCGAACGACTGGTAGACCCCGGCCAGCGCCGGGGACGTCCCGAACCGCTGCCGGTAGCCGGTCAGCACCCTCTCGGTGAAGGCGTTCAGCGCGCCGGTCAGGGCGGCGTCCGGCTGCCACGGCTTGGCCGGGTCCTGCGGCGCGGCGGGCAGCCCGGGGAAGACCCGCATCCCGTACGCGGCGGCCTCCTCCAGCAGGTTGCCCACGCCGTCGCCGTCGGTCGCGACCAGCACCAGGTCGTACGGCCCGCTCCGGCATGACGGGCCCAGCAGCAGCCGGTAGTAGACGCGCTCGCCGCCGTCGATCCGCCGGTCGAGCGCGGGGCAGCGCAGCGCGCCCGGCCCGAGGCTCTCGCTGGTCACGTACGTGAAGACGCGGCGGATCTGCTGACCACGGGCGGCGTCCCGGGCGGCGAGGTAGCACGGCCGCCCCTGCTCGACGCAGCCGGCGAACACGGGATCGGGCCGCCACCCGGGCCCGTCCGCGACCAGGCCGGGCTCCTCCCCCGTGCTGTCGGCGACCGGGGCCCGCGCCGCGCCGGCCCGCTCCGCGGCCAGCACGCGCCCTCCGCCGTCCACCCGTGCGGCGCTGAAGCGCGGCCCGAACGTGATGATCGTGTCGCCGCCGGCCGCGTGGATCGCCTGGAGGGTGCGCCGCGTGTCGCACCGGTCGACGCGCGGCTCCATCCAGTAGCCGCTGATCGCGTACGGCGCGGTCACGCGAGTGTCGCGGGCCGGGCAGGCGGGCGCCGGAGCCTCGCGG
Source organism: Nonomuraea sp. NPDC005501 (assembly GCF_040605905.1). Taxonomy (NCBI): domain Bacteria; kingdom Bacillati; phylum Actinomycetota; class Actinomycetes; order Streptosporangiales; family Streptosporangiaceae; genus Nonomuraea; species Nonomuraea sp. NPDC005501. Next base: position 8,800 of record NZ_JBEXDT010000121.1, read on the forward strand.
CCGGCGCCGAGACCCCAGGCCAGGCCGGCCACCGCCACCGCCACCACGGCCGCGCAGGCCACCACCGACTGGAGGACGAACCGAGCCCGGTGCCGCACAGCCACCCCGCATCCCGCCGCGCCCCTCCGCGTTGCTCACCGCGCCGAGGTCGCTCGTCAGCCTATCCATCGGCCTCACGGAATTGTCGGCGCGCTCTGCCACGATCGCGATCACCTCAGACCCAAGGAGAGTCATGCGAGCGAACGACGCCGCCTGGCCGGCGGTGCGCGACCTCATCGTCGCCGGCGACCTGGCCAGGCTGGTGGACACCCTCAAGGCGCTGGACGAGCCGGCGCGGCGGGAGGTGGCGCGCGAGCTGCCCGGCCACGTCGCCGCGGTGCGGCAGATCGTCGCGGACGAGGTGGGCGCCTACGAGGAGCGGCTCGACCGCGCCCGGGAGGAGCAACAGGCCGAGCTGGCGCGCCGGTACGAGGCGGGTGAGCTGAGCGAGTACCAGTACAACGCGGCCTACGCCATGACCTGGGACGACGACGACTGGGAGACCAGGCCCCGGGCCGACCGCTGGATCGAGCCGATGCGGGTGGCGGGTGCGGCGACGCTCGGTGGCGCGGCGGCGGTGGCGGCCTGGGTGACCCGGCGCGACTTCGACCGGTGGGTGTCCTCCCCCGACGTCCTGGAGCGGGACCTGGAGCCGGTGCTGGAGATGGTCGCCGCCCGTCCGGCCGCGTGGCAGGCCGACCTGGCGGTACGGCTGGCCCTGCGGGTGCGCGCCCGGCGGCGGACCCGGTGGGACGATCGGCCGCTGGCCCTCGCGCTGACGCTGCTCCGGCGCACCGGGGCCACCCCGCCCGAGCACGACCCGCTGGTGGCGGGCTGGGCCTGGCGGGGGCCTGTGCCGGGCGACCCGCTGACCCGGCACCTGGTGCCCCGGCTGTTCGAGGCCGAGGGGGTCGGGCGGGTGCTGCGCGACGACCGGACGTGGCAGGGAAGCCTGGCGAGGCTCGCGGCGCGTGACGCGGCGATGCGGGCGCTGCTGCTCGACGGCTGCCGGCGCCGGTTCCTGCGCGGCGGGGAGGGCCCCGACCTGAGGTTCTTCGTCCGGCTGCACGAGCTGCTGGAGCCGCGGCCGGCCGAGGTCGCCCCGCACTCGCGCGACTACCTGCGCCTGCTGCCGGCCGCGCCGGGCCCGGTGGCGGAGCTGTCGCTGCGGCACGTGCGCGTGCTGGACGGCCTCGGCCGCGCCGATGTCGTGGAGGCGCTGGAGGGGCTGGCGTTCCGGGCAGAGGGCGGGCTGGTCCGGGCCGGGCTGAGCTGGCTGGAGGAGGAGGTCAAACGGTCACCCGGTCAGGCCGGCGACTTCGCCCCCGCCCTGGTCACGGCACTGACGCACGAGGCGCGGGCCGTACGGGAGCGGGCGGTGCGGATCGCCGCACGGCATGCCGCGCGCTTCACGGCCGATGCGGCCGAGGCTCTGCGGGAGAGCGCGACGTCGCTGCCGCCGGACCTGCGCAACCGGATGGCCACGGCCTTCGGCGGCGAGACGGTTCCGGAGCCGGAGTCCGCCCCCGGGGTCCACGCGGAGGAGCCCGTCCCCGGGACGCTGCCCGTGCCGCCCGGCCCCGTGCCGGCCGCGGCCCCGCCCGGCGACGCCCGGAGCTTGGCCGCGATGATGCTCGACGGCGGCCGGTCGGCGGCGGAGCGGACGCTCGCGGCGTTCGTCAGGCTGGCCGCGCGCGACCGGGAGGCGCTGCGGGCGGCGCTCGCCCCGCTCGCCGGGCAGGACCACCCATGGCTGTACCAGGACGAATGGGCGAAGCACGACACCTGGCTGCGTGCCCTGGCCATCGAGGTGGTGGACCCGGGCCGGCCGCACGACACGCGCCGGACGGCGTACCTGAGGAAGGTCCACGGCCCGGACGGCGTGCCGCCGGAGTACCCCCACCGGCTGCCCGAGCCACGGCGCGCGTCGCCGTTCCACCGCTTCATCCTGCGGCGGTACGGGGAGATCCACGCCGCGCTGGCGGCCGGCACGCTGCCGCCGCTGCTCCTGGCCACGCCCAGCCTGTCCACGGGCCATGTCGAGCCCGCCGACCTGGTGGCCCGGTTGGCGGAGCTGGAGGCCGCCGGGCGCGAGCCGCTGCCCGCCGACTTCCAGCAGGCGCTGCTCCGGCTGCCCCGCGCCGTGGACCCCGCCGTGGTCGAGCGGGCCGGGACGCTCATCTCGGCGGCGGGCCGCCGCGCGGCCCGCTGGATGCGCGAGGGCGGCCTGCCCGACCCCGTCGTGCGGATCACCCGGTCCGGGCAGGACGACGGGCTCGGGTCCGTGGTGTGGATGACGACGACCGTCGAGGCGGCACCCACCGGGCTCCCGTTCATCGACGAGCTGCTGGCCGACCAGCCCCGGCACGTCAACTACGTCTGCGACGGGCACCTGGGCGGCATGCTGGAGCGCTGGCCCGCGGTCATGCCGTCCCACCGGGAGACGGTCGCCGCTCACATGGTCGGCCACCAGCCGCTGGAGATGACGCACATGCCGTCGTCCACGCTGCAGCTCCTGGCCGAGGCCTCAGGCCCGGCCGGGCGGGCCGTCGCCCTGCTCCTCGCGTACCGGATCTTCCCCCGGCCCTGGGGCGAGCACGCCACGGAGCCGGCGCTGCGGGCGCTGCGGCGGTTCGCGGCCACCGGCGGGCTGCCGGCGGAGGAGCTGGGCGGGTGGCTCGCCGAGCGGGTGCTGCGCGGTGAGATCACGACGAAGGCCCTGACCGGCCTGCTGGAGGCCGAGGCGCTGAACGGCGCGTACGCCGACGTGTGGCGCGCCCTCACCACGGCCCTGCCACCGCTGCTGCCCGCTCCCGGCGCGCGGCCGGTCAAGGCCGACACCGACCTGATGTCCCTGGCCGAGCGGACGGCCCGCTGGTCCGGCGCGCGGGGGCGGCATCCGGAGCTGGCGGCGTTCGCGGCGCGCAAGGGCACCGCCCGCGCGCTGCGCCTGGCCCGCGCCCTGGACGACCACCTCGGCCGTCCCTAGGGTTCCGGGGCGGACCGGCTTCCGGGCACCGGCGGACGAGCTACCGCCCGGCCCGCGCGAGCGGATGGCCGCGGCCTTCCGCGGCGAGACGGTTCCGGAGCCGGACTCCGGGTGCGGCCCGTTCCGATCCTGGGTAGCTACCCTCTGAACACATACGCATACACAAAGTAGCCAGTGAGGAATCCATGGGACTTCCAAAAGGACGGTTCTCCATCTACCGGGGCACGGAGCTGCACGCCCAGAGCCGGCTGGACTTCACGTACTGCACACATGCCACGACCAGCCGCCCCGGGCACTTGGTGGACACCAAGTGGCTGTGCTGGGGCGCCCTCGAGTCCGCCCAGGCGCGCTTCAGCGTGGTGGACGGCCAGGAAGAGGACGGCGGCTGGAGCTGCCGCATGAAAATCGACGACGGCCCCTACGCCGGCCAGTGGCTGGACTCCAGCGACGGCTGGGTCTGCGCCGTGGGCTCCACCAGCCAGCGGTGGAGGTTCGTGGGCGGCGGCGACCAGGTCGAATGGTGGCAAGGAGACCTCCGGAAGGTAGTGGTCACCGACAGAAAGCCCTCCTCGGACGCGGCCAGCGGCCGGCAGCTGCGCGCCCTCGTCGACGACGGCCCCCCGCAGACGTTCACCATCAGCCGGATCGACGGCTGAGCGCCGGGCGACGCGGGCGGCCACGACTTCGCCGCGCTGGTGCGCCGCGTCCACGGCGACGCCGTCGAGCCGCGTGAGCCGCCCCGCCCGGACGCCCCTTGATCGCGAGGGCGGGACATCCCGACCGCCGCGCTGGTAGCTTCTTACCCCTGCCTGTTCACGCGGTTCGGGAGGCCCGGGGTGATCCAACCGTTGGTGGAGGACGATCCGCGTCGGCTGGGCCCGTACGAGATGGCCGGACGTCTCGGGCAGGGCGGCCAGGGCGTCGTCTACCTGGGGCGGACGGCGTCCGGCGAGCAGGTCGCCGTCAAGCTGCTCCACCACGGCCTGCTGGCCGAGCCCGACGCGAGGAGCAGGTTCCTCCGCGAGGTGGAGATCGCCCGGCGGGTGGCCAGGTTCTCCACCGCCCCCGTGCTCCACGCCGACCTCGCCGGGCAGCGGCCGTACATCGTCAGCGAGTACGTGCCCGGCCCCTCGCTGCGCGACCTCGTCACCGTCGAGGGGCCACGGCATGGCGCCGCGCTCGACCGGCTGGCGATCAGCACCGCCACCGCGCTGGCCGCCATCCACCGTGCCGGGATCCTGCACCGGGACTTCAAGCCCGCCAACATCCTGATGGGACCGGAGGGCCCCGTCGTGATCGACTTCGGCATCGCCCGCGCGCTCGACGCGCCGGGTACCAGCACCTCGGCCGGCTCCCTCATGGGGACGCCCTCCTACCTCGCGCCGGAGCAGCTCGGCGGGGAGACGGTGACGGAGGCGGCCGACGTCTTCGCGTGGGGCGTGACCATGGTGTTCGCCGCCTCGGGCCGGCCCGCGTTCGGCGCGGACTCCACCCCCGCCGTGATCAACCGGATCCTCAACCAGGAGCCGGCGCTCTCCGGGCTGGACGGGCCGCTGCTCGACCTCGTCACCGCGAGCCTGTCCAAGGACCCGGCCGAGCGGCCGAGCGCCGACGACCTGGTCGCGACTCTGACCTCACAGCCCTTACAGCCCTCGCAGCCCGCGCGTCCCCCGGCGCACCCGCCCGAGGATCCGCCGGCGCGCGGGCGCCGCCGTTCGGTGGTCCTCACGATCGCCGGCTGCGCGGCGGCGGCGCTGCTCGTCACGGGCGGCGTGCTGATCAACGTGGGCGGCCACCCGGCGGTGTCACCCGCCGAGGGCGACTCGACGTCCCAACCGGCCGTGCGCCCCACCGCCGCTCCCACCGGCGCTCCCACCGGCGCTCCCACCACGGTCCCGGCCCTCGCCACGGCCCTCGACACGTCACGCACCACGTCCCGCACCGCCGCGCCGTCGCCGAGCAGGGGATCCGGGCGGCGGACGTCGCCTCCGGCCGACGAGCCGACGTCCCGCCGCAGGACGTCGGCGCCGACCGCCGAGCGGGTCCGCGCCGCCCCGGCGGGCACGCCGGTCCGTCAGGAGTCCAGGAAGGAGCCGGTCCCCGACCCGGGCGACGAGTCCACCCCGGAATCGGCTGCCGAGACGACCTCCCTGCCCTACCCCACCCCTCCCCCGAACCCTTTCACCTGCATTCCCTCGACGTGCTGACCCCGAGGGCGGCCGGCGGAACGGCCGCCCGGGGTGTTCACACCTTGGTGATGCGGACCGCGTCGGCGATGACGTAGCCCGTCGTCGTGGTCCAGCGGCTGACGCCGACCACGTTGTACGTGCCCGCGTTCAGTGTGTACGTGCCGAGCGTGCGCCACGCCCCGCCGCCCGTGCGCTGGTCCACGGCCACCGTCTGGTTGCCGCCGCTCGCGGCCACGATGTACGGCGTCGCGCTGTTGTACCCCGCGTTCGAGGGGTACCAGACCTCCACCTTGTAGCTGCCCGTGCTCGGGATCGCGGCCTGGAACCAGGCGGGGTCGCTGGCGGAGACCGGGTCGGCGAAGCGGTAGTCGGTGCCGTGGAGCTGCGAGGAGTACGTGGAGGTGCCCCAGGACGAGCCGGCCGTGAAGCCGGCGTCCGCGTTGTCCACCGTCACGGTGAACGACGTGCCGCTCCCGGCCACCGCCTTGCCGGCGCTCGGGGCGCTCTCCTGGTGGGTGCGGGTGAGGGCGGTCACATAGTAGGTGTAGGCGGCCGTGGCCGAGGCCGTGGCGTCGGTGAACGTGGTCCCGCGGGTCGTGGTGAGCAGGTTGCGGGCGTCGGCGAAGGCGCACGGGTCGGCGGACGCGGGCGAGCCGTCCACGCGGTAGACGGCGTACGCGGTGCCCGAGCCCTGCCAGGTGAGGGCGACGCCGCCCGAGCCGCGCGTGGCCGCGCTGATCGTCGGCGCGGAGGGGGCCGCGGCCGTGCCGCGCGCCGTGAGCAGCGCCGGCCTGGTGTAGTGGGCGGAGACGACCTTGGTGAAGCTGCCGATCCGGTCGGCCTTGACGTCCTTGGCCGAGAAGTAGACGTCGCCGACCACCTCGGGCCGGGTGCGGTTGTAGGTGAGGTGGTCGCTCAGCTCGGCGGCGTCCTGCCAGGCCGCGTCCTGGCCGGAGGCGCCCGCCCGGTAGGCGGCCTGGCCGATGACGAGCTGCACGTCCGTGCCGCGCACCACGTCCGCCCACCAGGCGGTGAGCACCTTGTAGTCGGCCGCGCTGTTGCCGATGTGCCAGTAGATCTGCGGCGCCAGGTAGTCGACCCAGCCCTGCTTCACCCACTGCCGGCTGTCGGCGTAGATCGAGTCGTACGCCTGGAGTCCGGAGGTGGCCGAGCCGAGCGGGTCGGTCGAGGAGTTGCGCCAGATGCCGAACGGGCTGATGCCGAACGTCACCCAGGACTTGGCGGCGTGGATGCGCTGGTCCATCTCACGGACGAGCTTGTTGACGTTGTCGCGCCGCCAGTCGGCGATGCCGGCGTACCCGCCGCCGTACTGCGCGTACGTGGCCGAGTCGGGGATCGTCTGGCCGCTGACCGGATACGGGTAGAAGTAGTCGTCCAGGTGGACGCCGTCGAGGTCGTAGCGGGTGACGGCGTCCATGACGGCGTCCTCGATGAAGGCGCGCACGGCCGGGATGCCGGGGTTGTAGTACAGCTTGCCGCCGTACGCGAAGCGCCAGCTCGGGTTCTGGCGGGCGGGGTGGGTGGAGACGAGTTTGGTGGGATCGTCATGGTTGGCGATCCGGTACGGGTTGAACCACGCGTGGAACTCCAGGTTGCGCGCGTGTGCCTCGGCGACCATGAACGCGAGCGGGTCGTAGCCGGGGTTCTTGCCCTGGGTGCCGGTCAGCCACTGCGACCACGGCTCGTACGACGAGGGCCAGAAGGCGTCGGCCGTGGGCCGGACCTGCACGACCACGGCGTTCATCCGCTTCTGCACGGCCAGGTCGAGCCAGGCGCGGAACTCCGCCTGCTGGGTCGCGACGCTCAGGCCGGGCGCGCTGGGCCAGTCGATGTTGGCCACCGTGGAGATCCACATGGCGCGGAGCTGCCGCTTCGGCCTGGCCGGGTCCGTGGTGCAGGCGGCGGTGACGGCCGGGCCCGCCGCGGCGGCGGACGCCGGCACCACGGGCACCAGCAGGGCGGCGACGGCGACGAGGACGGCCACGGCGGCGCGTGACGAGCGGGGGGCGGGGGGCGACGCGGTGAGCCGGCTTGACAGGCTCCCGTGGTGCGTGGTCACGAAGAGAAGTTTCAGCGACCGCATCTCAGATCGCAATAGTCTTCACCGATCCGAGGGGGCCCAACTTCGGGCCGCCTCTGGCGCGGACAAGATCCCCCAAATCCTGACAAGGCCATCGCAGGGGCGAAAAGTTTCTTCTAACCGACAAGCAATGTCAATTATCGACATTGGTCATGGAATGCGTTTACTGTGCGACCGTTACCCCCCAACGAGGGAGCTCCCCATGACGTCCGCCCGCACGCGATTAGTCGCTCTCGTCGCCTCTGTCCTCCTCGTGACCCTCGCCCTCGGCGCCGGCCCCGCACTGGCCGCCAAGGACACGCCCCTCCAGGCGGCCTTCGCCAAGGCCGCCGCCCAGCACGACGTCCCCCGCGACCTGCTCGTCGCCCTCGGCTACGCCGAGACGCACCTCGACAACCACAAGGGCGAGCCCAGCGCCAGCGGCGGCTACGGCGCCATGCACCTGGTCAGCAACCCGACGAACCACAGCCTGGAGAAGGCCGCCGAGCTCACCAGGCTGCCGGTCGAGAAGCTGCGCGCCGACGACGAGGCCAACATCCTGGGCGGCGCCGCCGTCCTGCGCTCCCTCGCCGACGAGCAGGGCCTCGACGAGGCCGCCCGCAAGGACGCCGGCCGCTGGTACAAGGCCGTGGCGGCGTACGGCAACGCCTCCTCCCCCGAGCTGGCCCGCCTCTACGCCGACTCCGTGTACGAGCTGCTCGGCCTCGGCGTCCAGGCCAAGGGCGTGAGCGTGAGGCCGCAGGAGGTCACCGCCGACCGCGGCGACCTGGCCAAGGCCCGCGACCTCAGCGCCAAGGCCGACGGCTCCCCGAGCCTCCAGGCCGAGGCGGCCAGTGCCGACTACCCGAACGCCACCTGGGTCCCCGCCAACTCCGGCAATTACACCGCCTCCAGCCGGGAGTCCTCCTACGCCATCGACCGGGTGATCATCCACGTCACCCAGGGGTCGTACGCGGGCACCATCTCCTGGTTCCAGAACGCCAGCGCCAACGTCTCGGCCCACTACGTGGTCAAGTCCTCCAACGGCGCCATCACCCAGATGGTGCGGGACAAGGACATCGCCTGGCACGCCGGCAACTGGGACTACAACACCCGCTCCATCGGCATCGAGCACGAGGGCTACGTCAGCGAGGCCTCGTGGTTCACCGACGCCATGTACCGGTCCTCGGCCGCGCTGACCCGCTACATCTGCGACAAGTACGGCATCCCGAAGGACCGCACCCACATCATCGGCCACAACCAGGTGCCCGGCGCGGACCACACCGACCCGGGCCAGTACTGGAACTGGACCACGTACATGAACTACGTGACCGGTGGCACCGGCACGCCGTCGTGGACGACCACCGTCGACAACTCGACCTCCGGCCAGTTCACCGCCAGCGCCAACTGGGGCACCTCCACCTACTCCAGCCAGCGTTACGGCGCCGACTACCGCTTCGCCGACCCCGTGTCCTCCAGTGACGTCGCCTGGTACCAGGCGAACATCCCGAGCGCGGGCAGCTACAAGGTCGAGGTCTACTACCCGGCCGACGCCGGCTACAACAGCTCGGCGCCGTACATCGTGGCGACGTCGAGCGGCAACCAGACCGTGTACGTCGACCAGCGCTCAGGCGGCGGAGCCTGGCGCAGCATCGGGACGTTCTCGCTCAACGCGGGCACGGCCAACGTGGTCGGGGTGAGCCGGTGGACCTCCGGCACCGGCTACGTCATCGCGGACGCGGTCCGCATCAGCCGGTCCTGACGACGGCTCCAGCGGTCCGGGCCGGGCACCGCGCCCGGCCCGGACCGGCTCGCGTCCACGGCACGATCTGTCGGTCCCGTCTCCTAAGCTGCCAAGCGGTACCGGGATGATTGGATCTTTGCCGTGGAAGCCTCGGTCGAGCAGCTCGTCTACGTCCGCGACGACGGCTACACCGTCGCCCGGATGAGCTCCGACACCGGGCCGGGCCCCGTCGCGGCGACCTTCGTCGCGTCCGGCCGGGCGCTCGCCGGCGTGCAGCCGGGCGAGACGCTGCGGCTGGCCGGCGAGTGGGGCGAGCACCCGCGCCACGGCGGCCGGTTCCAGGTCAAGGAGTGCGAGCGGATCGTCCCGTCCACCGTGCGGGCGATCCAGCTCTACCTCGGCTCGGGCCTGATCCGCGGCATCGGCCCGCGCCTCGCCCACGCCATCGTCAGCCACTTCGGCGAGCAGACCCTGACCGTCGTCGACACCGCTCCCGAGCGGCTGACCGAAGTGGTCAACATCGGCAGGACCCGCCAGGCGCAGATCGTCGAGGCGTGGCGGGAGCAGAAGGCGATCGCCGGGCTGATGGTCGTCCTGCAGGGCTACGGCGTCAGCCCGCTGCTCGCCACCAAGATCTACCAGGTGTACGGCGCCGACTCGGCCGGGGTCCTCGCCTCCGACCCGTACCAGCTCATCGGCCGGGTGCGGGGCGTCGCGTTCCACACGGCCGACCGCATCGCGCTCCAGTCCGGGGTGCCGCGCGAGAGCCCGCAACGGATCAAGGCGGCGCTGCTCGACCGGCTGGAGAACGCCGCCGCCGGCGGGGGCCACTGCTACCTGTCCATGACCGCTCTCGTCACCCAGGCCGCCGAGCTGGTCGAGCAGGACCCCGATCTGGTCCGCGCGACGGTCGACGCGCTCACCGCCGATCGGCGGGTGGTCGTCGAGGCCGGTTCCGACCAGATCGTCGTCTACGCCAAGGAGCTGCACGCCCGCGAGGTCAAGCTGGCCGGCGAGCTGGCCCGGCTCTGGCGGGCCCGCTCGACGCTGCCCATGCGGCACTTCACCGAGGACCCGGGGCTGCACGACGACCAGCGGGCGGCCGTCACGATGGCGTTGACCAGCACCGTGTCCGTCCTGACGGGCGGCCCGGGGTGCGGCAAGAGCCACACCGTGCGGGTGATCGCGGCGACCGTGCGCGCGATGGGCGGAACGGTCACGCTGGCCGCGCCCACGGGCAAGGCCGCCAAGCGGCTGTCGGAGCTCACCGGCCTGCCCGCGATGACCGTCCACCGGATGCTGGCCCACCAGCCCGACCCCGACGCGCTGTTCGACCAGGCGCCGGCGCAGGCCGACCTCGTCGTGGTGGACGAGGCGTCCATGCTCGACCTGCACCTGGCGACCCGGCTGTGCTCGGCGATCCCCTCGGGCGGCCACCTCCTGCTCGTCGGCGACAGCGACCAGCTCCCCAGCATCGGGCCGGGCAGCGTGCTGGCCGACGTGCTGCGCGTGGAGGACATCCCGCGCGTCCGGCTCACCCACGTCTTCCGGCAGGCGGAGGACAGCGGCATCATCCGCAGCGCCCACCGCATCCGCGCGGGTGAGCTGCCCCCGCTGCCCGGGGGTGGCGGCTTCTGGTTCGAGGAGCTCGACGACCCGGCGGCCGTGGCCGAGCGCGTCGTCCACCTCGCGACGGTCGCCATCCCCCGCAAGCAGGGGGTCGAGCCGGGCCAGGTACAGGTGCTGTGCCCGATGCGCAAGGGCGTCGCCGGCACCGCCGAGCTGGGCCGCCTCATCCAGGAGCGGCTCAACCCGGCCCGCGACGGCGCACCGGAGCACTGGTCGGGCTCGTCGGTCTACCGGGTCGGCGACCGCGTCATGCCGATCCGCAACAACTACGACAAGGGCGTCTTCAACGGCGAGACCGGCACCGTCACCCGCATCGTCCCCGAGGAGCGCCTGCTGGAGGTCCGCATCGACGACGGCGACACGGTCACGTACGGGTTCGACGAGCTCGACGACCTGACCCACGCCTACGCGATCAGCGTTCACCGGTCGCAGGGCAGCGAATACCCGTTCGTGGTGGCGCCGATCGTGGTGGAGGCGGGGGGCGTCATGCTCCGCCGCCGGCTGCTCTACACGCTGGTGACGCGGGCCCGGTCGTGGGTGGTGCTCGTCGGGGAGCGCAAGGCGTTGGAGCTCGCCGTCCACCGCCTGGGCCACCGGCGCAACACCGCCCTCCCCCGGCGCCTGTCGTTCGCGATCGCCTGACCTCGTTCCGGTCCCCCAAGGGCTAATTGATTCAACTTCGATCACTTTCGATCGCTACTATGGGGGCGGCGAGGAGGACTATGACCAACACCGTGACCGGTCCGGGGCGCTCCGACCGGAAGGCCGGGCCGCTGCTGGCGGCCTGGGGCGCGGCGGCGACGCCGGGCGCGCTGGCCGGGACACTGCTGCCCCCCGACGCGGCGCTGCCCGTCCCAGGCGGTGGAGGCTCCGCGGGCTTCGGGGAGCTTCTCCGAGCGTACGGCGCGCGGGCGCTGCGGGCCGTACGGGAGCGGGCGGAGGCCGAGGCGGGCACGCCGTGGCCGCAGCCGCTGGCCTCGCAGTACACGCGCTACTTCCGGGACGGCAACCGGACGGCGTACGAGGCGCGGGTGTTCGAGCGCCAGGACCGGCTCACCCGCGCGGTGCTCATGACCCTGGCCACGCCCGGCGGCCCGGCGACGGACTCCGAGCGGTGGCTGGACGAGGTGGCCGACGGTATGTCGCTGCTGTGCGAGCAGACCTCGTGGTGCTGGCCCGCGCACGAGGACACGTGCCGGCCGCGCGGCACGGTGCTGCCGGACCCGGCCGCGCCGTGCCTCGACCTCGGGGCGGCCGACGTCGCCGCGCAGCTCGCCTGGGCCGACCACGTGCTCGGCGACCGGCTGGACGACCGCTACCCCGGCCTGCGCGAGCGGGTCCGCCAGGAGGCGCGGGCGCGGGTGCTGCGGCCGTTCGTCGAGCGGCGCGACTGGCACTGGCTGGGGCTCGACGGCGACGTCCACAACTGGTGCCCGTGGATCTGCGGCAACGTCCTCGTCGCCGCGCTGCGGTTCGGCGAGCCGGGCGAGGAGCGGGCGTCCCAGGTGGCGTGGGCGGTGCGGGGCCTCGACCGCTACCTGGCGGCCCTGCCGGAGGACGGCTCGATCGACGAGGGGTACGAGTACTGGTGGAACGGGGCGTGCCGGGCGCTGGAAGCCCTGGACGTCCTGGAGCACGCCACCTCCGGCGCCCTCGCGGCGTCCGGCGTGCCGGTGGTGCGCGCGACGCTGCGCTTCCCGCACCTCATGCGGCTCGGTGGCCCCTGGTACCTGAACCTCGCCGACGCGCGGGCCCGCCCGCCCGCCGACCAGCCCTGGCACGTGCCGTACCGGTGGGGGGTGCGGCTGGGCGAGCGCGACGCGGTGCGGCACGCCCGGTCGCGGCGCTCCGGCGAGATCGCGGCCACGACGGAGCTGGGCCGCGCCCTGCTGGAGCTCGCCGACCCGGAATGGCACACCCCGGCCCCGAGCGCCCCTGACCTGAGCGATCCGGAGCCGGGCGCCCTGGAGCCGGGCGCCCCGGAGTCGGGCGAGGAGTCGCTGGTGGCGGCCGTGTGGTTGCCCGGCACGCAGGTGGGGCTCGCCCGCGAGGTCGCCGGCAGCGCACGCGGGCTCACGCTCGCAGTCAAGGGCGGCCACAACGCCGAGCACCACAACCACAACGACGTCGGCTCCGTCGTCGTCGCCGTGGACGGCGTGCCGGTGCTCGTGGACGCCGGGCGGCCGACGTACACGGCGCAGACCTTCGGGCCCGACCGCTACGCGATCTGGACGATGCAGAGCTCCTGGCACAACGTCCCCGAGGTCCGGGGCACGCCCCAGGGCCAGGGCCCCGGGTTCCGCGCCCGCGCCGTCGAGGTCGCCGACGGGTCCGCGCGGTTCGAGACCCGCATGGACCTGGCCGCCGCCTACCCCGTTCCCGGGCTGGAGCACTGGTGGCGCACCGCCCGCCTCGACCGCCGGGCGTCGTGCGTGACCGTCGAGGACGCCTGGGCCTTCACCGCCGGGGCGGAGCCGAGCGTGCTCCACTACCTGCTGGCGGGACAGGTCGAACGGCACGAGGACGGGCAGGTCGTCGTACGGCCGCCGGACGGCGCGCGGGCCGCCCTCGTCACGTGGGACCCGGCGGCCGCCACGTCCACCCTCACCGTCCGCGCGCTGGACGATCCGATGCTCTCGGAGGTGTGGGGCGAGCGCCTGACCCGGCTGGAGCTGCGCCTCCCCGGCACGGCGCGCGGCTCCTTCGAGCTCCGGGTGGAGGCACACCCATGACCGTCCACGACGACCCGACACTCGAGGCCCCCGGCGGCTCCTCAGCCGGTCCGCCCCGCGCGCAGACCGTCGAGCTGCTGCCCGACGAGCGGCGCGCCCAGGTGGTGGAGCTGCTGCGGCGGCGCGGCGTCGTGCGCGTGAACGAGCTGGCGGCCGAGCTGGACGTCTCGGTCATCACCGTGCGCCGCGACATCGCGCTGCTGTCCTCCCAGGGCCTGGTACGCCGGGTGCGCGGCGGCGCCGTGCTGCACGACGGCCCCGTGGCCGACGCCCTGGCCGGC
>NZ_JBEXDT010000122.1:0-22008 GCF_040605905.1 Nonomuraea sp. NPDC005501
TGTGGGCGCTGGAGGCCTACGGCGCCGCCTACGCCCTGCAGGAGCTCCTGACCATCAAGTCCGACGACGTCCTCGGCCGCGTGAAGGTCTACGAGGCCATCGTCAAGGGCGAGAACATTCCCGAGCCCGGCATCCCCGAGTCCTTCAAGGTGCTCATCAAGGAGATGCAGTCGCTCTGTCTCAACGTCGAGGTGCTGTCCAGCGACGGCATGTCGATCGAGATGCGCGACACCGACGAGGACGTCTTCCGCGCCGCGGAGGAGCTCGGTATCGATCTGTCCCGGCGTGAGCCGAGCAGCGTGGAAGAAGTCTGAGGGGGAGATCGCACACAATGCTAGACGTCAACTTCTTCGACGAGCTCAGGATCGGCCTGGCCACGGCCGACGACATCCGCCAGTGGTCGCACGGCGAGGTCAAGAAGCCGGAGACCATCAACTACCGCACCCTCAAGCCGGAGAAGGACGGGCTCTTCTGCGAGAAGATCTTCGGTCCGACCCGCGACTGGGAGTGCTACTGCGGCAAGTACAAGCGCGTCCGGTTCAAGGGCATCATCTGTGAGCGCTGCGGCGTCGAGGTGACCCGGGCCAAGGTGCGCCGTGAGCGGATGGGCCACATCGAGCTGGCCGCCCCCGTCACGCACATCTGGTACTTCAAGGGCGTCCCGTCGCGCCTCGGCTACCTGCTCGACCTCGCCCCGAAGGACCTGGAGAAGGTCATCTACTTCGCGGCGTACATGATCACGCAGGTCGACACCGAGATGCGTGAGCGTGACCTGCCCTCGCTGGAGGCGAAGATCTCCGTCGAGCGGCAGCACATCGAGCAGCGCCGCGACGCCGACGTCGAGGCCCGGCAGAAGAAGCTCGAGTCCGACCTGGGCGAGCTGGAGGCCGCCGGCGCCAAGGGCGACCAGCGCCGCAAGGTCCGCGAGGGCGCCGAGCGCGAGATGCGTCAGCTCCGCGACCGGGCCCAGCGCGAGCTGGACCGGCTGGACGAGGTCTGGAGCCGCTTCAAGAACCTCAAGGTCCAGGACCTCGAGGGCGACGAGCTGCTCTACCGCGAGATGCGCGACCGCTTCGGCCGCTACTTCAAGGGCGGCATGGGCGCGCAGGCGATCCAGGACCGCCTGATCAGCTTCGACCTCGACGCCGAGGCCGAGAACCTGCGCGAGACGATCCGCAGCGGCAAGGGCCAGAAGAAGGCCCGCGCCCTCAAGCGGCTCAAGGTCGTGTCGGCGTTCCTCAACACCACCAACTCGCCGCGCGGCATGGTGCTCGACTGCATCCCGGTCATCCCGCCGGACCTGCGCCCGATGGTGCAGCTCGACGGTGGCCGGTTCGCGACCTCCGACCTGAACGACCTGTACCGCCGGGTCATCAACCGGAACAACCGCCTCAAGCGTCTGCTCGACCTCGGCGCGCCCGAGATCATCGTGAACAACGAGAAGCGGATGCTCCAGGAGGCCGTGGACGCGCTGTTCGACAACGGCCGTCGCGGTCGCCCGGTCACCGGTCCCGGCAACCGTCCGCTGAAGTCCCTCAGCGACATGCTGAAGGGCAAGCAGGGCCGCTTCCGCCAGAACCTGCTGGGCAAGCGAGTCGACTACTCCGGCCGTTCGGTCATCGTCGTCGGCCCGCAGCTGAAGCTGCACCAGTGCGGTCTGCCCAAGCAGATGGCGCTGGAGCTGTTCAAGCCGTTCGTGATGAAGAGGCTCGTGGACCTCAACCACGCGCAGAACATCAAGTCGGCCAAGCGGATGGTCGAGCGCGCCCGCCCCGTGGTGTGGGACGTGCTGGAAGAGGTCATCACGGAGCACCCGGTGCTGCTCAACCGCGCACCGACGCTGCACCGTCTCGGCATCCAGGCGTTCGAGCCGCAGCTGGTCGAGGGCAAGGCCATCCAGATCCACCCGCTCGTCTGCACCGCGTTCAACGCGGACTTCGACGGCGACCAGATGGCCGTGCACCTGCCGCTGTCGGCCGAGGCCCAGGCCGAGGCACGCATCCTGATGCTCTCGACCAACAACATCCTCAAGCCGGCCGACGGCAAGCCCGTGACGATGCCCACCCAGGACATGGTCATCGGCCTGTACTGGCTGACCACGCAGAAGGACGGCGCGGTCGGCGAGGGCCGGGTCTTCGGCTCGATCGCCGAGGCGCAGATGGCCTTCGACCGTCGCGAGCTGGAGATCCAGGCGAAGATCCAGATCCGGCTGAAGGACGTCCTTCCGCCGCGTGAGTGGGTCGCGCCGGAGGGCTGGGAGCAGGGCGACCCGATCCGTCTGGAGACGACGTTCGGCCGGTGCCTGTTCAACCAGACGCTGCCCGCGAGCTACCCGTTCGTCAACTTCCAGGTCGGCAAGAAGCAGCTGTCCACGATCGTGAACGAGCTGGCCGAGACCTACCCCAAGGTCGAGGTCGCCAACTCGCTCGACGCGCTCAAGGACGCGGGCTTCCGCTGGGCGACCCGTTCCGGCGTCACGATCGCCATCGACGACGTCGTCGCGCCGCCGAACAAGTCCGACATCATGGAGAACTACGAGCGCCGCGCCGACAAGGTGCAGCGTGAGTACGAGCGTGGTCTGATCACCGACGAGGAGCGCCGTCAGGAGCTCATCGAGATCTGGACGCACGCGACGGCCGACGTCGAGACCGACATGGTCAACGCCTTCCCGGCGACCAACCCGGTCTGGATGATGGTCAACTCCGGCGCCCGAGGCAACAAGATGCAGGTGCGTCAGATCGCCGGCATCCGTGGCCTGGTGTCCAACACCAAGGGTGAGACGATCCCGCGTCCGATCAAGGCCTCGTTCCGCGAGGGCCTGTCGGTGCTGGAGTACTTCATCTCCACCCACGGTCAGCGGAAGGGTCTCGCCGACACCGCTCTGCGGACCGCCGACTCGGGTTACCTGACCCGTCGTCTGGTGGACGTGGCGCAGGACGTCATCGTGCGCGAGATCGACTGCGGCACCGACCGCGCGGTCCCGCTGCACGTCGGCGAGCGCGACGCGTCGGGCAACCTGGTCAAGGCCGAGAACGCCGAGTCCAACGTGCACGGCCGCATCCTGGCCGAGGACGTCGTGGTCGACGGCAAGGTCATCGCGGCCGAGGGTGTCGACATCAACGACAACCACGTGACCGCGCTGGTCGCGGCCGGCATCGAGACCGTCCGCACCCGCAGCGCGCTCGTCTGCGAGGCGAAGATCGGTGTCTGCGCGACCTGCTACGGCCGGTCGCTGGCCACCGGCAAGCTGGTGGACGTCGGCGAGGCGGTCGGCATCATCGCCGCCCAGTCGATCGGTGAGCCGGGCACGCAGCTGACGATGCGTACCTTCCACACCGGTGGTGTGGCCGGTGCCGACATCACGCACGGTCTGCCCCGAGTCCAGGAGCTGTTCGAGGCGCGCATCCCCAAGGGTGTCGCCCCGATCTCCGAGGCGGAGGGCCGGGTCCGCATCGACGAGACCGACAAGGCCAGGAAGCTCATCATCACGCCGGACGACGGTTCGGAGGAGATCGCCTACCCGGTCTCGATGCGCTCGCGCCTGCTCGTCACCGACGGCCAGCACGTCGGCGTCGGCCAGCAGCTGGTCGCCGGTGCCGTCAACCCCAACGAGGTGCTGCGCATCCTCGGCCCGCGGGCCGTGCAGCTGCACCTGGTGGCGGAGGTCCAGCAGGTCTACCGGTCGCAGGGTGTGTCGATCCACGACAAGCACATCGAGATCATCGTGCGGCAGATGCTCAAGCGCGTGAACGTGCTGGAGTCCGGTGACACCGACCTGCTGCCCGGTGAGCTCGTGGAGCGCCCGCGCTTCGAGCTGATGAACCGCGAGACGGTGGCGGAGGGCGGCTCGCCGGCCGCCGGCCGTCCGGTGCTCATGGGCATCACGAAGGCGTCGCTCGCCACCGAGTCGTGGCTGTCGGCGGCCTCCTTCCAGGAGACGACCAGGGTCCTGACGGACGCGGCGATCCACGCCAAGTCCGACTCGCTCCTGGGCCTGAAGGAGAACGTCATCATCGGTAAGCTCATCCCGGCCGGTACGGGCATGCCCCAGTACCGCAACATCCGGGTCGAGCCGACCGAGGAGGCCAAGGCCGCCATGTACACCGTGGGCGGCTACGACGGCTCCGCGGCCGACTACACCTTCGGCACCGGCAGCGGCGAGGCCGTGCCGCTGGAGGAGTACGACTTCGGCCAGTACAACCGGTAGTTCGGGACCCGTCCCGTACGTGACGCGCCCGGGCGCCTCCACTGGAGGCCCCGGGCGCGCCCGCGTTTTCAGGGGGATGTCTCATGCCCGCGGCCGCTCCCGCCCCCGCGGAGAAGGGCGGCGGGCGGGGCTACCGGGGCGGGGTGAAGGACAGCAGGTCGCCCGGCTGGCAGCCGAGCACCTCGCAGATCTTGGCCAGGGTCGAGAAGCGGATCGCCTTGGCCCGGTTGTTCTTGAGGATCGACAGGTTCACGTTCGTGATCCCGACCTTGTCGGCCAGCTCCACCAGCGTCATGCCGCGCTCTTCGAGCAGCCGGTCCAGGTGGACCTCGATGGCGTGCTCGGAGCTGTCCTCGGGTGGCATCAGACGGTTCCTTCGAGTTCCTCGCGCATGGACGCTCCGACGCGGACGACCTTCGCCATCACGACGAGGCCGACCCCGGCGACCAGGTACGCCCAGGGGAAGGCCCAGTTGACCAGGGCGAGCTCCCAGGGCCTCCTGAGGGCGCCGGCCACCATCGACCGGGCCAGGCCGGTCTCGGCGATCGTCGTGTAGAGCGACGACACGAGCGTACCGGCGGCCAGGAAGACGCCGAGGAGCCGCAGGCGCCTGACGACCGCCTCATCGAACCCGCCCTCCCGCCGGGCCGCCCGGATCAGCCGTTCGAGCAGGAGGAGCGCCGCGAGCAGCACGAGCGTGGTGGCGAACCGGGAGCTCTGGTACAGGAGCTGGGTGCCGAACGAGGAGTCGTCCCTGCAGAGCTCCGGCAGGGGCTCCATGACCTCGACGCCCTTCGCCAGGGGGAAGAGGTGGAAGGGGGGTGCCTTGATGTCCTTGACGGCCGCGAGCATGGCCGGATCCTCCGTGACGTTCCCCGCCACACTCGTGAGGCCCGGCGACGGCGCGCACACCAGGCTCTGGTTGCCCCGGTCGGAGAAGGCGTTCTCGCCGCCGGTCACGGCCGCGCGACCGATCTCGTACGCCGTCACGGCGGCGAGGAGCGCGAGCAGGACGCGCACCGTGATCGCCGTCCACCGCAGATGGGACGCTTTACGGGAAGGCATGAAGCTCCGCTCCATATCGTTCTGCGATATTATCGAAAGCCGATGGTATCGAAAGTCGATACGAAGTCAACGGAATTCCGGTGGCCGGTGTGACGGGAAGCGCGACGAAGCACGGCGCGGGGCGGATATCATGGCTGCGGAGCAGTAGTCCGGGCCTTGATGAGATGGCCGCTGCGATCCGGAGTGGCAAGCCTTGTCTGGTTTGCCGCGCCGTTTTGACGTGTCGCAGCGACCTAGGTAGTCTTGAGCATCGTGCCCGTTACTATGCGGGCTCTCGACCGTGCGCTCGTTTCGGGAGCGCGGGACGGCTTCCTGGCTCGTAACCCACGGGGATGTGTCTGTGCGAACAGCGCGACACGCCCGACCGCGGGGGCGCGGGGGGAGGCAAAAACAGCAGGTCATGACACCGGCAGTACCTGCGAATCGCACAACTTGACGTACACCGGCCAAGGCACGAAACGGAGTGGCAGTGCCCACTATTCAGCAGTTGGTCCGCAAGGGCCGGCAGGACAAGGTCTCAAAGACCAAGACTCCTGCCCTCAAGGGGAGTCCGCAGCGCCGCGGCGTCTGCCAGCGCGTGTACACCACGACCCCGAAGAAGCCCAACTCGGCACTGCGCAAGGTGGCCCGTGTTCGGCTCACCAACGGCATCGAGGTCACGGCCTACATCCCCGGTGTGGGTCACAACCTGCAGGAGCACTCCATCGTGCTCGTGCGTGGCGGTCGTGTGAAGGACCTGCCGGGTGTTCGCTACAAGATCATCCGCGGCTCGCTTGACACCCAGGGTGTCCGCAACCGCAAGCAGGCCCGTAGCCGCTACGGCGCGAAGAAGGAGAAGAGCTAACAATGCCTCGCAAGGGTTCTCCTGGCCGTCGTCAGCTCATGGCTGACCCGGTTTACAGTTCGCCGCTGGTCACCGCCCTGATCAACAAGGTGCTCCTGGACGGCAAGCGCTCCATCGCGCAGTCGATCGTCTACGGCGCCCTCGAGGGCTGCAGGGACAAGACGGGCAACGACCCGGTCGTCACCCTCAAGCGCGCGCTCGACAACGTCAAGCCGACTCTCGAGGTCCGCAGCCGCCGCGTCGGTGGCGCGACCTACCAGGTGCCGGTCGAGGTGCGCGCCGCGCGCAGCACCACCCTGGCCCTGCGTTGGCTGGTGCAGTACTCCCGCGCCCGCCGCGAGAAGACCATGACCGAGCGCCTCATGAACGAGCTCCTCGACGCCAGCAACGGCCTCGGGGCGAGCGTGAAGAAGCGCGAGGACACCCACAAGATGGCCGAGTCCAACAAGGCCTTCGCCCACTACCGCTGGTAACCCCGGCGGGTTCGACGAGACGACGAGGACGCGAGAGAAGTGGCCACCACGACCGCTCTTGACCTGGCCAAGGTCCGCAACATCGGGATCATGGCCCATATCGACGCGGGCAAGACCACCACGACCGAGCGCATCCTGTTCTACACCGGCATCAACTACAAGATCGGTGAAGTCCACGAGGGCGCTGCCACGATGGACTGGATGGAGCAGGAGCAGGAGCGCGGCATCACGATCACGTCGGCCGCGACGACCTGCGAGTGGCTCGGTCACACCATCAACATCATCGACACCCCGGGTCACGTCGACTTCACGATCGAGGTGGAGCGTTCGCTCCGCGTCCTCGACGGTGCGGTCGCCGTGTTCGACGGTGTCGCTGGTGTCGAGCCGCAGTCGGAGACGGTGTGGCGCCAGGCTGACCGCTACGAAGTTCCCCGCATCTGCTTCGTGAACAAGATGGACCGTGTCGGCGCGGAGTTCCACCGCTGCGTCGACATGATGGTCAACCGTCTGGGTGCGACCCCGGCGGTCATCCAGCTTCCGTGGGGCGTTGAGGCCGACTTCAAGGGCGTCATCGACCTCATCAAGATGAAGGCCCTCATCTGGAGCGCCGAGGCGGCGAAGGGCGAGATGTACGACACCGTCGACATCCCGGCCGACCACGCCGAGGCCGCCCGTGAGTGGCGCGACCGGCTCATCGAGACCGTCGCCGAGAACGACGACGAGCTGATGGAGCTCTTCCTCGAGGGCACCGAGCCCACCGAGGAGCAGCTGATCGCGGCCATCCGCCGCGCCACGCTGGCCAGCGCCATCAACCCGGTTCTCTGCGGCACCGCGTTCAAGAACAAGGGCGTGCAGCCCCTGCTCGACGCGATCGTCGCCTACCTCCCCGCCCCGACCGACATCCCGGCCTTCAAGGGCCACGCGGTCGGCAAGGAGGAAGAGGTGATCGAGCGTCACGCGGACCCGACCGAGCCGTTCTCCGCTCTGGCCTTCAAGATCGCCAGCGACCCGCATCTGGGCAAGCTCACCTACATCCGCATCTACTCGGGCACGCTCGAGACCGGTTCACAGGTTGTCAACTCTGTGAAGGGGAAGAAGGAGCGGATCGGCAAGATCTACCAGATGCACGCCAACAAGCGCGAAGAGCGCCCGACGGCGATCGCCGGTCAGATCGTCGCCGTGATGGGTCTGAAGGACACCACCACCGGCGACACCTTGTCCGACCCGACCCACCAGGTCGTGCTCGAGTCGATGACGTTCCCGGCCCCGGTCATCAACGTCGCCATCGAGCCCAAGACCAAGGGTGACCAGGAGAAGCTCTCCACCGCCATCCAGCGGCTGGCCGAGGAGGACCCGTCCTTCCAGGTCCGCCGTGACGAGGAGACCGGTCAGACGGTCATCTGGGGCATGGGCGAGCTCCACCTGGAGATCCTGGTCGACCGGATGCGCCGCGAGTTCAAGGTCGAGGCCAACGTCGGCCGTCCTCAGGTCGCCTACCGCGAGACCATCCGCCGCAAGGTGGAGAAGCTCGACTACACCCACAAGAAGCAGACCGGTGGTTCCGGTCAGTTCGCGCGGGTGATCATCAACCTCGAACCGCTGGGCGAAGGCAACGACGGCTACGAGTTCGAGAACAAGGTCACCGGTGGCCGCATCCCGAGGGAGTACATCCCCTCGGTCGACGCGGGCGCTCAGGAGGCCGCCGAGTTCGGCGTGCTGGCCGGCTACCCGATGGTGGGCGTGAAGGTGACGCTGACCGACGGTGCCGCGCACGACGTCGACTCCTCGGAAATGGCGTTCAAGATCGCTGGCTCGATGGCCTTCAAGGAGGCCGCGCGCAAGGCGGACGCCGTGCTCCTCGAGCCGATGATGGCCGTCGAGGTCACCACGCCCGAGGACTACATGGGTGACGTCATCGGTGACCTCAACGGTCGCCGCGGACAGATCCAGTCCATGGACGAGCGGGCCGGCGCCCGCGTCGTCACGGCGCTCGTGCCGCTGTCTGAGATGTTCGGCTACGTTGGTGACCTGCGTAGCAAGACGCAGGGGCGCGCGAGCTACAGCATGCAGTTCGACTCCTACTCGGAGGTGCCTCCGGGCATCGCCAAGGAGATCGTCGCGAAGGCCCGGGGCGAATAGTCCCGGGACCCCACCAGGCGGGGCGCCGGTTCGCCGGCGTCCGGCCGTTGAAGAGGCCTCGGCCTCTGGCGGGGTGGTGCGAGCCGCCCCGCCGCCTAGGGGTTCGGGAAGACCCGGGCCCGAGTGTGCAGACGAAAGTCAGTCAGATTCTCAAGGAGAGAAGCCAGTGGGCAAGGCCAAGTTCGAGCGGAACAAGCCGCACATGAACATCGGCACCATTGGGCATATCGACCACGGTAAGACCACGCTGACCGCGGCGATCACCAAGGTGCTCCACGACCGTTACCCCGAGCTGAACCAGGCTACGCCGTTCGACAAGATCGACAAGGCGCCTGAGGAGAAGGCCCGCGGCATTACGATCTCCATCGCGCACGTCGAGTACCAGACCGAGAAGCGCCACTACGCCCACGTGGACTGCCCCGGTCACGCCGACTACGTGAAGAACATGATCACCGGTGCCGCTCAGATGGACGGCGCGATCCTCGTGGTCGCCGCCACCGACGGCCCGATGCCGCAGACGAAGGAGCACGTCCTCCTGGCCCGCCAGGTCGGCGTCCCCTACATCGTCGTGGCCCTCAACAAGTCCGACATGGTGGACGACGAGGAGATCCTGGAGCTCGTCGAGCTCGAGGTTCGTGAGCTCCTGTCCGCTCAGGAGTTCCCCGGCGACGACCTGCCGGTCGTCCGCGTCTCCGCGCTCAAGGCTCTTGAGGGCGACGAGAAGTGGGCCGACAGCATCATCGAGCTGATGAACGCCGTCGACGAGAACGTGCCCGAGCCGCCCCGTGAGACGGAGAAGCCGTTCCTCATGCCGGTCGAGGACGTGTTCTCGATCACCGGTCGTGGCACGGTCGTCACCGGCCGTATCGAGCGCGGCATCGTCAAGGTCAACGAGCAGGTCGACATCATCGGCATCAAGCCGGAGAAGACGACCACCACCGTCACCAGCATCGAGATGTTCAACAAGATGCTCGACGAGGGTCACGCGGGCGACAACGCCGCGCTGCTGCTCCGCGGCATCAAGCGCGACGACGTCGAGCGCGGCCAGTGCATCATCAAGCCGGGCACGACCACCCCGCACACCGAGTTCGAGGGCCAGGTCTACATCCTGTCCAAGGACGAGGGCGGCCGCCACACGCCGTTCTTCAACAACTACCGCCCGCAGTTCTACTTCCGTACGACTGACGTGACCGGTGTCGTGCACCTCCCCGAGGGCACCGAGATGGTCATGCCGGGCGACAACACCGAAATGCGCGTTGAGCTGATCCAGCCCATCGCCATGGAGGAAGGCCTGAAGTTCGCGATCCGTGAGGGTGGCCGCACCGTCGGCGCCGGTCGGGTCACGAAGATCATCAAGTAGCGCGATCGCGGGGCGGTGGCCGGCCCTCCTATCTGGGGCCGGCCGCCGCACCACGACAGGCCGGAGCCGTGAGGCTCCGTCCAGGTCCCACGCAACGCCGTGATCTCGCAGTGGCTTCGGCAGTGACCGAAGTAACTGCCGGATCACGGAAGAAACGGCAGATCATCTGCGTCTGTCACGTGGGGCCATGCGGGTTCACGCCCGCGACCGATCAGCGGCAACAGGCCGCACGATACTTTTTCAGACGACAGCGAAGGACACCGAGGCCACTATGGCGGGACAGAAGATCCGCATTCGGCTCAAGGCCTATGACCACGAGGTCATCGACGTTTCGGCCAAGAAGATCGTCGAGACGGTGACGCGGACTGGTGCGAAGGTCGCGGGCCCGGTGCCGCTGCCGACCGAGAAGAACGTGTACTGCGTCATCCGCTCGCCGCACAAGTACAAGGACAGCCGCGAGCACTTCGAGATGCGCACGCACAAGCGGCTGATTGACATCATCGACCCGACGCCCAAGACCGTCGACTCGCTCATGCGGCTCGACCTCCCCGCGGGCGTCGACATTTCGATCAAGCTCTGAGGGATCACACTGACATGGCTAAGACGATCAAGGGCGTCCTGGGCAAGAAGCTCGGCATGACCCAGGTCTTCGACGCGGACAACCGGCTCGTACCGGTCACCGTGGTCGAGGCCGGTCCGTGTGTGGTGACCCGCGTCCGCACCGCGGAGAAGGACGGCTACTCCGCCGTTCAGCTCGGCTTCGGGCAGGTCGACCCCCGGAAGGTCAACAAGCCGCTCGGCGACTACCTGCGCAAGCACGACATCACCCCGCGCCGTTACTTCGCGGAGATCCGCACCGACGACGCGAGCGACTACACCCTGGGCCAGGAGCTGCTGGCCGACACCTTCGAGGCCGGCCAGTTCGTCGACGTGACGGGCAAGAGCAAGGGCAAGGGCTTCGCCGGTGTCATGAAGCGGCACGGCTTCGGTGGTCTGGGTGCGTCGCACGGTACGCAGCGCAAGCACCGCTCGCCGGGTTCCATCGGTGGCTGCGCCACCCCGGGCCGCGTGTTCAAGGGTCTGCGCATGGCTGGTCGGATGGGTAACGTCCGCACCACTGTGCAGAGCCTCAAGGTTCACGCCGTCGACGCCGAGAAGGGACTCATCCTCATCAAGGGTGCGATCCCCGGCGCCAACGGCAGCCTGGTCCTCGTCCGCACCGCTGCAAAGAAGGGGGCTGCCAAGTGACCAGCATTGACGTCCTCGACGCCAGCGGCGCCAAGGCGGGCACCGTCGACCTCCCCGAAGACATCTTCGGCGCCAAGGTCAACATTCCTCTGATCCACCAGGTGGTCGTGGCCCAGCTCGCCGCTCGCCGGCAGGGCACCCACAAGGCCAAGACCCGTGGTGAGGTCAGCGGCGGCGGCAAGAAGCCGTACCGCCAGAAGGGCACCGGCCGCGCCCGTCAGGGCTCGACCCGCGCCCCGCAGTTCACCGGTGGTGGCGTCGTCCACGGCCCGGTGCCGCGCGACTACTCGCAGCGCACGCCCAAGAAGATGAAGGCCGCCGCCCTGCGCGGGGCCCTCTCGGACCGGGCCGGCGGCGGTCGCGTGCACGTGGTGAGCGGCCTGGTCGAGGGGGAGACCCCGAAGACCAAGGCGGCGCTGCAGGCCCTGCGTAACATCACGCAGTCCAGGTCCGTCCTCCTCGTCGTGGACGAGGCTGACCAGCGCACCTGGCTGAGCCTGCGCAACGCCCCGGAGGTCCACCTGCTGGACGCCGGGCAGCTCAACACCTACGACGTGCTCTGCAACGACGACGTGGTCTTCACCCGTGAGGCCTACGACCAGGTCGTGGCGCGGCTGTCGGCTCAGGCGGCAGCTCAGAGTGAGAAGGAAGACGCCTGATGGAGAAGATCGCCGACCCGCGCGACGTCATCATCAAGCCGGTCGTCTCCGAGAAGAGCTACGGCCTGATCGATGAGAACAACAAGTACACGTTCCTGGTGAAGAAGACCGCGAACAAGACCCAGGTCAAGATCGCCGTTGAGCAGATCTTCGGGGTCAAGGTCACCAGCGTGAACACGATCAACCGGCAGGGCAAGCGCAAGCGCACCCGCACCGGTTACGGCAAGCGTCCCGACACCAAGCGCGCGATCGTGAGCCTGGTCGAGGGCGATCGGATCGACATCTTCGGTCAGATCGGCTAGCAGCCACAGAAAGAGAGCGGGTCGCGAGGCCCGTGAAGGGCTTGAGACCGTCGCACTTCGGTGCGGCGGGCTCACCCATGTAACCGACGAAGGATGAACGAAAAAGATGGGCATCCGTAAGTACAAGCCGACGACTCCGGGTCGCCGCGGCTCGAGTGTCTCGGACTTCTCCGAGATCACGCGCAGCACGCCCGAGAAGTCGTTGCTTGCGCCCCTTCACAACAAGGGCGGCCGCAACGTACACGGCCGGGTCACCGCGCGCCACCAGGGCGGCGGTCACAAGCGCGCCTACCGGATCATTGACTTCCGTAGGCATGACAAGGACGGCATTCCGGCGAAGGTCGCTCACATCGAGTACGACCCCAACCGCACCGCCAACATCGCTCTGCTGCACTACGCCGACGGCGAGAAGCGCTACATCATCGCGCCGACCGGCCTGAAGCAGGGCGACCGCATCGAGAACGGCCCCGCTGCCGACATCAAGCCGGGCAACTGCCTGCCGCTGCGCAACATCCCGACGGGTACCTTCATCCACGCGGTGGAGCTCCGTCCGGGCGGCGGCGCCAAGCTCGGCCGCTCCGCGGGCGCCCAGATCCAGCTGCTCGCCAAGGAAGGCCAGTACGCCACCCTGCGTATGCCGTCCGGTGAAATGCGCATGGTCGACGTGCGTTGCCGGGCGTCGGTCGGCCAGGTCGGCAACGCCGAGCAGGCCAACATCAACTGGGGCAAGGCCGGCCGTATGCGGTGGAAGGGCAAGCGCCCGACCGTCCGCGGTGTCGCGATGAACCCCGTCGACCACCCGCACGGTGGTGGTGAGGGCAAGACCTCTGGTGGTCGCCACCCGGTGAACCCCAAGGGCAAGCCCGAGGGCCGCACCCGCCAGGCCAACAAGTCCAGCGACCGGCTGATCATCCGTCGTCGGAGCAAGAGGAAGAAGCGGTAGGAGCAGCCGAAATGCCACGTAGCCTTAAGAAGGGTCCCTTCGTGGACGAGCACCTTCAGAAGAAGGTCGACGTCCAGAACGAGAAGGGCACCAAGAACGTCATCAAGACGTGGTCGCGGCGCTCCATGATCGTGCCTGACATGCTCGGGCACACGATCGCCGTTCACGATGGCCGCAAGCACGTGCCGGTGTTCGTCACCGAGGCGATGATCGGCCACAAGCTGGGAGAGTTCGCCCCGACGCGCACCTTCCGCAGCCACGTCAAGGAAGACCGCCGCAGCCGGCGATAGCAGCCTTCAGAAGTAAGAGGAGTAAGCGATGGAAGCCAGGGCTCAGGCGCGGTTCGTCCGCGTCACGCCCCAGAAGGCCCGCCGCGTGGTGGACCTTATTCGCGGGCTGCCCGCTTCGGAGGCGCAGGCCGTGCTGCAGTTCGCTCCCCAGTCGGCGAGCGAGCCTATCTACAAGGTGCTCAGCAGCGCCGTGGCGAACGCTGAGCACAACTTCGACCTCGACCCGCAGACGCTCGTCGTCAGCCGGGCGTGGGTCGACGAGGGCCCGACGCTGAAGCGGTTCCGTCCGCGTGCACAGGGTCGCGCCTATCGGATCAACAAGCGGACGAGCCACATCACTGTGATCGTGGAGTCCCGCGAGCCGAAGGGAAGGACCCGATAGTGGGCCAGAAGGTTAACCCGCACGGGTTCCGCCTCGGCATCACGACCGACTTCAAGAGCCGGTGGTACGCCGACAAGCTGTACAAGTCGTACGTCGCCGAGGACGTGGCGATCCGCCGCATGCTGCAGAAGGGCATGGAGCGGGCCGGCATCTCCAAGGTCGAGATCGAGCGCACGACGGACCGCGTGCAGGTGGACATCCACACCGCGCGTCCCGGCATCGTGATCGGCCGGCGCGGCGCCGAGGCGGACCGTATCCGTGGCGACCTGGAGAAGCTGACCAAGAAGCAGGTCCAGCTCAACATCCTCGAGGTCAAGAACCCGGAGATCGACGCGCAGCTCGTCGCGCAGGGCGTGGCCGAGCAGCTGTCCAGCCGTGTCTCGTTCCGCCGTGCCATGCGCAAGGCGATGCAGTCCGCCATGAAGTCCGGCGCCAAGGGCATCCGTGTCCAGTGCTCCGGCCGTCTGGGCGGCGCTGAGATGTCGAGGTCGGAGTTCTACCGCGAGGGTCGTGTGCCGCTGCACACGCTGCGCGCGGACATCGACTTCGGTTTCTACGAGGCCCGTACCACCTTCGGCCGCATCGGCGTGAAGGTGTGGATCTACAAGGGCGAGGCTCCGACGAGCCGCGCCGAGCGCGAGGCGGCCGCTGCCGGTGCCCGCGCCGGCCAGCGTCGCGAGCGTGACGACCGTAGGGGTGGCGGCGGCGGCGACCGTCCCCGTCGCGGTGGTGGCGCCGGTGGCGCCCGCCGTGGTGGCGGCCGTGGTGACCGTGCCCCCAGGACTGAGGCGGCCGCGCAGGCTGCCCCCGAGACCGGCCCGGCTGCGCAGCCGGGTGCTGAAGGGAGCTGACCATGCTGATCCCGCGCAGGGTCAAGCACCGCAAGCAGCACCGGCCTGACCGCAGCGGAGCCGCCAAGGGCGGCACCAGGGTCGTGTTCGGCGAGTTCGGCATTCAGGCGCTTGAGCACTCCTACGTGACCAACCGCCAGATCGAGTCGGCTCGTATCGCCATGACCCGCCACATCCGTCGTGGCGGCAAGGTGTGGATCAACATCTACCCCGACCGTCCGCTCACCAAGAAGCCGGCCGAGACCCGCATGGGTTCCGGCAAGGGCTCCCCCGAGTGGTGGATCGCCAACGTCAAGCCCGGACGCGTGATGTTCGAGCTGTCCGGCGTGGCGGAGCCGGTCGCGCGCGAGGCGCTTCAGCGCGCGATCCACAAGCTCCCGATGAAGTGCAAGATCGTTAAGCGTGAAGTGGGTGAGGCGTGATGGCTAAGGGCCTGACCGCCGGCGAGCTGCGGGTGGAGGACCAGGACACCCTGGTCCAGAAGCTCAAGGAAGCCAAGGAGGAGCTGTTCAACCTCCGCTTCCAGGCGGCGACCGGTCAGTTGGAGAGCCACGGGCGGCTGCGTGCTGTCCGCCGCGAGATCGCCCGTATCTACACCGTGATGCGCGAGCGTGAGCTCGGCATCGTCACGGTCGAGAAGGAGACGAGCGATGGCTGAGACCGAGACCACCGAGACCACCGAGACGAACGACGACTCGCGGCACTTCCGCAAGGTCCGTGAGGGCCTGGTCGTCAGCGACAAGATGGACAAGACCGTCGTCGTCGCCGTCGAGGACCGCGTCAAGCACCGTCTGTACGGCAAGGTCATCCGCCGTACGACCAAGTACAAGGCGCACGACGAGTCCAACGCCTGTGGCGTGGGCGACCGTGTGCTTCTGATGGAGACTCGTCCGCTCTCCGCCACCAAGCGGTGGCGGGTCGTCGAGATCCTCGAGAAGGCCAAGTAACCCTTCTCGGATATACCGCGCCTCGTGGGGGGTGGAGACACCCCCCATGACGGTGTCCAAGGACGTGGGAGCTTCCCTCGTCGCCTGCGGTGCGGCTCTGCGGAGTTGTGGCCGGAGGACCAAGAAACAGACGGGTTCCGCCAGGCTCAGCGATGAGAACCGGCGCGACTAACAGGAGTAATCGTGATCCAGCAGGAGTCGCGGCTCAAGGTCGCCGACAACACGGGTGCCAAGGAGATTCTCTGCATCCGCGTTCTCGGCGGTTCGGGCCGACGCTACGCCGGTATCGGCGACGTCATCGTCGCCACTGTCAAGGACGCGCTGCCGGGCAGCACAGGCGTCAAGAAGGGCGACGTGGTCAAGGCCGTCATCGTCCGCACGGTCAAGGAGCGCCGCCGGCCCGACGGCTCCTACATCCGCTTCGACGAGAACGCCGCCGTCATCATCAAGGACAGCGGTGACCCTCGTGGCACTCGTATCTTCGGCCCGGTCGGCCGTGAGCTGCGCGACAAGAAGTTCATGCGCATCATCTCGCTCGCGCCGGAGGTGCTGTAATGCCCAAGCAGCTGCACGTGAAGAAGGGCGACCTCGTCCAGGTCATCGCCGGCAAGGACAAGGGCGCCAAGGGTCACGTCATCGCCACCCTCCCGGACAGGGACCGCGTGGTGGTCGAGGGCGTCAACATGATCAAGAAGCACACGAAGGAGACCCACCAGGGTCCGCGCGGCGCCAAGACCGGCGGCGTGCAGACCATGGAGGCCGCCATCCACGTGAGCAACGTGAAGAAGCTCAAGGACGACAAGCCCGCCGACAAGAAGGCCGACGAGAAGAAGGCCGACGAGACGGGTGAGGACAGCTGATGACTGCCACGACCACTGAGACCGAGCGCCCGACGCCGCGCCTCAAGACGAAGTACCGCGAGGAGATCGCGGCCAAGCTTCGCGAGGACTTCGGCATCGAGAACGTCATGCAGATCCCCGGCCTGGTGAAGATCAAGGTCAACATGGGTGTCGGCGAGGCGGCTCGCGACTCGAAGCTCATCGAGGGCGCCGTTCGCGACCTCACCGTGATCACCGGCCAGAAGCCGGCCGTCGTCCGGGCCCGCAAGTCCATCGCCCAGTTCAAGCTGCGCGAGGGCATGCCGATCGGCGCGCACGTCACGCTTCGCGGCGACCGCATGTGGGAGTTCCTCGACAGGCTGCTGTCGCTGGCGCTGCCCCGCATCCGTGACTTCCGCGGCCTGTCGCCGAAGCAGTTCGACGGCAACGGCAACTACACGTTCGGTCTGACCGAGCAGGTCATGTTCCACGAGGTCGACCAGGACAAGGTCGACCGGCCGCGGGGCATGGACATCACGATCGTGACCACCGCGAAGACCGACGACCAGGGCCGGGCGCTGCTGAAGCTCCTCGGCTTCCCCTTCAAGGAGGCCTGATCATGGCGAAGAAGTCGCTGATCGCCAAGGCTAATCGCAAGCCGAAGTTCGAGGTCCGGGGCTACACCCGGTGCACGCGCTGCGGTCGTCCCCGCGCCGTCTACAGGAAGTTCGGCCTGTGCCGCGTCTGCTTCCGTGAGATGGCGCACCGGGGCGAGCTGCCTGGCATCACCAAGTCCAGCTGGTAGTTACCCTGTGGGGGCGGCGTGACGTCGCCCCCGCGGGCTGCCGGCCGTACATAGCAAGCGAAACGCTGACAAACCCAGGGCGCTCTCGCCGAGAGCACCCATGACCACGCCGAAGGTCCACCGGCAGAGCGGTGCAGAAGCACTCGATGCTTCGCCGACTGGAAACCGCGGCGAGGAAGGCCACTGGCCATGACGATGACCGACCCCATCGCAGACATGTTGACGCGTCTGCGCAATGCGAACTCGGCGTACCACGAGAGTGTGACTATGCCGTATTCGAAGATCAAGGCGCACATCGCCGAGATCCTCCAGCAGGAGGGCTACATCCAGTCTTGGGCCGTCGAGGACGCCAAGGTGGGCAAGAGCCTCGTGGTGGAGCTCAAGTTCGGGCCGACCCGTGAGCGGTCGCTCGCGGGCCTGCGCCGGGTCTCCAAGCCCGGTCTGCGGGTCTATGCGAAGAAGGACAACCTGCCTCGGGTCCTGGGCGGGCTCGGCGTCGCGATCATCTCGACGTCCGCCGGCCTCATGACCGACAAGCAGGCCGGCAAGCGTGGTGTGGGCGGGGAAGTCCTCGCCTACGTCTGGTAGAAGGGAGTAACACAGCATGTCGCGAATCGGACGGCTGCCCATCCCTGTGCCCAGTGGCGTAGACATCACGATCACCGGCCAGGATGTCCAGGTCAAGGGACCGAAGGGCACGCTCACTCACTCGGTCGCCGAGCCCATTTCGGTGGCTCGGGACGACGACGGCGCTGTCGCCGTCACCCGCCCCAACGACGAGAACAAGGTCCGCGCGCTGCACGGCCTGTCTCGCACCCTCATCGCCAACATGGTGCAGGGCGTCACGCAGGGTTACTCCAAGACCCTGGAGATCGTGGGCGTCGGTTACCGCGTCCAGGCCAAGGGCCCGACGCAGCTGGAGTTCGCACTGGGCTTCAGTCACCCGGTCATCGTCGACGCCCCCGAGGGCGTCACCTTCCGCGTCGAGAAGCCGACCCTGTTCCACGTGGACGGCATCGACAAGCAGAAGGTCGGCGAGGTCGCCGCCAACATCCGCAAGTTGCGCAAGCCTGACCCGTACAAGGGCAAGGGCGTGCGTTACCAGGGCGAACAGATCCGCCGCAAGGTCGGAAAGGCTGGTAAGTAGGCATGGCTCCGAAGACTGCGTTCAGCAAGCACACGGCTGCCCGCACCGTCTCGCGGGCCCGCCGTCACCGCCGCGTCCGCAAGAACGTCGTCGGCACGACTGCGCGTCCCCGCCTGGTCGTCAACCGCTCGACCCGTCACATGTTCGTCCAGATCGTGGACGACACCGCCGGCCACACGCTGGTGAGCGCGTCCACCATGGACGCCTCGCTGCGCACGCTCGAGGCGGACAAGACCGAGAAGGCGAAGAAGGTCGGCGAGCTCCTCGCTCAGCGGGCCAAGGAAGCCGGGATCACCGCTGTCGTCTTCGACCGCGGTGGCAACCGCTACGCCGGGCGTATCGCTGCCCTGGCGGACAGCGCCCGCGAAGGCGGGCTCGAGTTCTGATATGGCTACTGAGATGAGGAACCACTGATGGCTGCAGCTCCGCGTCGCGGTGGCGGCACCGGTGGCGAGCGGCGGGACCGTCGTGACGATCGCCGCGGTGGCGCCGCCGACAAGGGCGTCTCGTACATCGAGCGCGTAGTGAAGATCAACCGAGTGGCCAAGGTCGTGAAGGGTGGTCGTCGCTTCAGCTTCACCGCCCTCGTTGTCGTCGGTGACGGCAACGGCCTGGTCGGCGTCGGT
The DNA here is from genome assembly GCF_040605905.1 of Nonomuraea sp. NPDC005501. Taxonomy (NCBI): domain Bacteria; kingdom Bacillati; phylum Actinomycetota; class Actinomycetes; order Streptosporangiales; family Streptosporangiaceae; genus Nonomuraea; species Nonomuraea sp. NPDC005501. Next base: position 19,107 of record NZ_JBEXDT010000122.1, read on the forward strand.
TACGGCAAGGCAAAGGAAGTGCCCGCGGCCATCGCCAAGGGCGTCGAAGAGGCGAAGAAGCACTTCTTCAAGGTGCCTCGCATCCAGGGCACGATTCCGCACACCGTGCAGGGCGAGGAGGCGGCCGGCGTCGTCTTCCTGCGTCCCGCCTCGGCCGGTACCGGCGTCATCGCCGGTGGCCCGGTGCGCGCGGTCCTGGAGTGCGCGGGCATCCATGACGTGCTCTCCAAGTCGCTCGGCTCCGACAACCCGATCAACATCGTGCACGCCACCGTGGCTGCTCTGAAGGGCCTGTCCCGGCCCGAGGAGATCGCCGCCCGCCGTGGCCTGCCGATCGAGGATGTCGCTCCGGCCCGGATGCTCAAGGCTCAGCGCGAGGGCATCGCGGAGGCCGCCGCGGCGAAGGCGGTGAGCTAGTCATGGCACGCCTGAAGATCACTCAGGTTCGCTCGAAGATCGGTGGCAAGCAGAACCAGCGTGACTCGCTGCGTTCGCTTGGCCTGAAGCGAATCGGCGACGTCGTCGTCAAGGAGGACCGGCCCGAGATTCGTGGCATGGTCTCCGTGGTGACGCACCTCGTCGAGGTGGAAGAGGTCGACTAGTCATGACTGACAAGGCTCCGCTGAAGATTCACGACCTGCGTCCTGCTCCCGGCGCCAACAAGTCCAAGATCCGCAAGGGTCGTGGCGAGGGCTCCAAGGGCAAGACGGCCGGTCGCGGCACCAAGGGCTCGCGGGCCCGTACCGGGGTGCCCCTCGGCTTCGAGGGTGGCCAGGTGCCGCTGCAGAGGCGTCTGCCGAAGCTCAAGGGCTTCTCCAACGCGCTGTTCAAGACGTCCTACCAGGTCGTCAACCTGGACAGGATCGGCGAGCTGTTCCCCGACGGTGGCGAGGTCACCGTGGAGACGCTGGTCGCCAAGGGTGCTGTCCGTAAGAACCAGCTCGTGAAGGTGCTCGGCACCGGCGAGATCTCCGTCGCGGTGAACGTGCAGGCTCACGCCTTCTCGGCCGCCGCCAAGGAGAAGATCGCCGCGGCCGGTGGCTCCGTTACCGAGCTGTAAATACGCTATGACGAGGCGTGGGGGCCCTGACAATGGGCTCCCACGCCCGTAGTGCGTTAGAGTTCGCGAGACGGCAGGCTTCTGTCCGGCTCGTTTGACTTGAGACTTCAGATGGCAGATCCCCGCACCATCGCATACTCACATCGCCTTATAGGCGCGCAGGAGGGACCGTGCTGACCGCGTTTACCCGGGCGTTCCGGACGCCGGACCTGCGCAAGAAGTTGCTCTTCACTCTGGGCATCATCGCGCTGTTCCGTCTTGGCTCGGTTCTTCCGACTCCGGGCGTTCACGTCGAGAATCTGGCGAACTGCTTCCAGGAGGCGCGTAACGGAGCCTCCGGCAACATCTATGGAATGGTGCAGCTGTTCAGTGGCGGCGCGCTTCTGAAGCTGTCGGTGTTCGCCCTCGGCATCATGCCGTACATCACGGCGAGCATCATCCTGCAGCTGCTCGTTGTCGTGATTCCTCGTCTTGAGGCACTCAAGAAGGAGGGGCAGGCAGGCCAGACCAAGATCACGCAGTATACGCGTTATCTGACGATCGGCCTCGGCGTCCTCCAGTCCACGGCCTTCATCGCGCTCGCGCGCTCCGGTCAGCTGTTCCCGAACTGCCAGCAGGACGTGCTGCTCAACCCGAACGACATCTTCCAGATCATCACGATGGTCGTCATCATGACGGCCGGCACCTCCGTGATCATGTGGCTGGGCGAGCTCATCACGGACCGCGGCGTCGGCAACGGCATGTCGATCCTGATCTTCACCTCCGTCGTGTCGGTGTTCCCGTCGGAGCTGGCCAGCATCTTCCAGGCCAACAAGTTCACCTTCGCGGTCGTCATGATCGTCGGTATCTTCATGATCGCCGCGGTGGTCTTCGTCGAGCAGGCTCAGCGCCGCATCCCGGTGCAGTACGCCAAGCGGATGGTCGGCCGGCGGATGTACGGCGGCACCTCGACCTACATCCCGCTGAAGGTCAACCAGGCCGGCATCATCCCGGTCATCTTCGCCTCGTCGCTGCTCTACCTTCCGCAGCTCATCACGTCGCTGTTCGCCAACACCGCCAACCCGAACGCGGTGGTCCAGTGGATCGCGCAGAACCTGGCCGGCGGCACCACCCCCACGTACATGATCACGTTCTTCGTGCTGATCGTGTTCTTCACGTACTTCTACGTGTCCATCACTTTCAACCCCCCTGAAGTGGCCGACAACATGAAGAAGTACGGTGGGTTCATTCCGGGCATCCGCCCGGGCCGGCCGACGGCTGAATACCTGAACTTCGTGCTCACCCGTCTGACCGCGCCCGGCGCGCTCTATCTGGGTCTGATCGCCATGGTCCCGATCGTCGCGCTGGCGGTGGCCGGTGCGAGCCAGAACTTCCCGTTCGGAGGGACGAGCATTCTGATCATGGTTGGTGTCGGCCTGGACACGGTGAAGCAGATCGAGAGCCAGCTGCAGCAGCGTAACTACGAAGGCTTCCTGCGGTAGTGCGTCTCGTTCTGGTAGGGCCCCCCGGAGCGGGAAAGGGGACGCAGGCCCAGTACATCGCATCCAACCTGTCCATCCCGAAGATCTCGACAGGTGACATCTTCCGTGCCAACGTCTCGGGCGGCACGGAGCTCGGCAAGCTGGCCAAGACGTACATGGACCGCGGCGACCTGGTGCCCGACGAGGTGACCATCGCCATGGTCCGTGACCGTCTCTCCGAGGACGACGCGCAGGACGGCTTCCTGCTCGACGGCTTCCCCCGCAACGTCCCGCAGGCCGAGATCCTGCGCGACATGCTCAAGGACTGGGGGCTGGCGCTCGACCTGGTGCTGGAGCTCGTGGTCGACGACGACGAGGTGGT
>NZ_JBEXDT010000123.1:0-20929 GCF_040605905.1 Nonomuraea sp. NPDC005501
CCGGTTTCCGTACGTGCGCCCGAGCCGCACCATCGCGATCGTGGAGATCATGTTGAGCACGAGCTTCTGCGCGGTGCCGGCCTTGAGCCGGGTCGCCCGCGCGGCCCGTCGAGGGGCCGGCCCGCCGTCACCACTCCACCAGCAGCGACGGCAGCCCGCGCCCGACGATGGAGCGGCGGTAGGCGATCTCCTGACCGGCGGCGAGCCGGAGCCCCGGCAGGCGCCGTCCGAGCACCTCCAGCGCCGTGCGGAGCTGGAGCCGGCCGAGCGCGGCCCCGACGCAGAAGTGGATCCCGTACCCGAACACCATGTGCGCGTCCGCGTTGGGCCGGTCGATCACGAACCGCTCCGGGTCAGCGAACACCGTCTCGTCGTGGGCCGCCGAATCGGTCGACAGCAGCACCAGCGACCCGGCCGGGATCGTCTCCCCGTGCAGGACGAGGTCGGTCGTGGCGTACCGGAACGAACCGAGGGAGGCGCCGTCGATCCGCATGCACTCCTCGGCCGCGTTCTGGATCAGGGCGGGCCGGACCGGCCACGCCTTCTCGCGCAGCAGCCGCAGGACGGAGTTGCCGAGCTGGTTGGGGACGGTGTCGTTGCCGCCGAGCAGGATCGTGGAGATCAGCTCCACCACCTCGCGGTGGGTCAGCTCGGTGCCGATGAGCGAGGTCATCAGCGAGGTGAAGTCGTCGCGCGGCTGCTCGGCGCGGGCGGCGACCAGCCGGTCCACGTAGCCGAGGTAGGTGAGGAAGCTGTCGGCCAGTTCTAGCTGCCGCTCCGGCGGCTGCGGCGACAGGAAGAGCTGGAACCAGTCCTTCACGTGCGCCTGCACGAACGCCTCGTCCGCCTCGGGCACGCCGATGAAGCGGGCGGTCAGCTTGATCGACGGCTCGTGCCCGAGGTCGGTCACGAAGTCGGCCCGGCCCCGGGGCTCGATCCGGTCGACCAGCTCCTCGTTCAGCCGCCGGAACGTCTCCTCCATCGCCGACACGGCGCGCGGCGTGAACGCCCGCGACACCGATCGGCGCAGCCGGGTGTGGTCGGGCGGGTCGACGTTGGCCACGAAGCTCGACAGGAACGAGCCGTGCTCGCCCAGCTTCTCGCGGGTCTCCCGGGTGAGGCTGCGGGAGATCGTGAGCGAGCCCTTGGAGGAGAAGCGCCGCGGGTCGCCGTACGCGGCGCGCACGTCGGCGTGGCGGGTGAGCACGTACGCGCCGAGGTGCCCGCTGTGGAACACCGGCCGCTCCCTGCGCAGCCTGGCCAGGAACGCGTACGGCGAGGCGACGTGCCAGTCCGAGGCGACGTCGAAGTCCTCGATCATCCGAAGATCCTCCGCGGGTTGTCGACGAGCATCTGGTGGATCTGCTCCTCGGTGACGCCGCGCCTGCGCAGCTCGGGCAGGACGTCACGGGAGACGTGCAGCAGGTGGTAGTCGGGGTGGCGCCGGCGTACGACCTCGGCGTCGAAGCGGTCGTTGAAGCAGTACGAGTCGTGGCCGAGCACCATGCGGCCCGCGTGCCCCCGCTCGCACAGGGCGGCCACGACCGCGACGCGGTCCTCGAAGGGGCTGATGGTGCCGATGCCGAAGCGGTCCATGCCGATGAAGGAGCCGTTCGCGACCAGCTCCTCCAGGTAGGCCACGTCGGTGGAGTCGCCCGCGTGGCCGATGACGACCCGGCCGAGGTCCACGCCGAGCGAGGCGAGCAGCCGCTGCTGCTCCAGGCCGCCCCGGCTCGGGCTGTGGGAGTGCGTGGCGATGGGCGCGCCCGTCTCCAGGTGCGCCTCGGCCACCGCGCGGAAGACCCGCTCGCAGCCCTTGGTCATGCCCGGCTGATCGGTGGCGCACTTGAGGATCGCGGCCTTCACCCCGGTACGCCCGATGCCATCGGTGAGGTCGCGGACGAAGAACTCCGCCAGCCGGTCGGGCCCGCCGAACAGCGTGCCGGGGCCGCGGTTGCCGAAGTACGGGGGCAGCGCGTCGTAGGTGTAGAGGCCGGTGGCGGCCACGATGTTCACCCGGGTCAGCTCGGCGACCCGCTGGACCGCCGGGACGTGCCGGCCGAGCCCGACCACGGTGAGGTCCACGATCGTGTCGATGCCCTCGGCCCCGGCGGCGTCCAGCTTGGCCGCGGCCTCCCGGGCGCGCGTCTCCAGGTCCCAGCCCTCGGGGATGTCCGGCCAGTTCCACAGGATCTCGGGGCTCAGCCCGAAGACGTGCTCGTGCATGAGCGTCGCCCCGAGGTCGGCGACGGGTCCCCTCACGGTCTCGGGCACGGGAACCTCGGATGGTCGAACGGCCGGTTGACCTCCAGGCCGAGCCCGTCGGTCTGCCGGTACGGCGTGCCGGTGTAGAGGGCGTCGGCGTCGAAGTACGTGACCGTGAACGACAGCCGGGTCGTCTCGCGCCGGTTGGCGGGCGCCCCGTGCACGGTCAGGGCGTGGTGGACGGTGGCGTCCCCCGCCTGGAGGTCGAGCGGGGGCGACAGCTCCAGGTCCTTCAGCCACGGATGCTGCGTGAGCTGGTCGTCGCCGGTCCGGGTGAAGCTGCGGCCGAGCACGCCGTGCCGGTGGGAGCCGGCGTAGAAGCGCAGCGACCCCATGTCGGCGGGCACGTCGGCCAGGGCGAGCCAGACGGTGAGCATGGCCGAGCGGTCCATCGGCATCCACGGGAAGTCCTGGTGGAACTCGGTCGCGCCGTGCTCCCCCGGCTCCTTGACGAGCAGGTTGGTCACCTGGACGCGGACGTCGCGCACCCCGTGGAGCAGGCGGGTGGCGTTGCGGCCCATCACCGGGGCGAGGGCGAGCGCGCGGAACGCCTCGTCGCTCTCGGCGATGTCGCGTGACTGGCCGAACGCCTGGTCGACCAGCGTGGCGTGCTCCCTCCGGCGGGCCTCCAGGTAGCCGGCCGCCCGCTCGCGCAGGGCCGTCACGGTGTCCGGGGGCACCAGCCGGGGGAGCCGGACCCAGCCGTGCCGGTGGAAGAACCTCACCTCGTCGTCCGTCGCTTGGCGCACCGGGATGTCCATGCGGCCAGTCTCGCATCTGAAGCAAGCGCTTGGTAAGTAGCCGGAGGCGATTCCCGGGTCGCGCGGCGTACACTGCTAGAACCAAGCGCTTGGTACGAGAGGAGGCCCCCGGTGCGGCGGTTCAGGTTCGGGGCCGTGATACGGCAGGCGGGGTCCGGCAAGGAGTGGGCCGAGAAGGCCAGGCGGCTGGAGGGCTCGGGGTTCGACGTGCTCCTGGTGCCCGACCACCTGCTCGGACCCCGCTTCGCCCCCGTGGCCGCCCTGACCGCGGCGGCATGCGCGACGAGCCGGCTGCGCGTGGGGACGCTGGTCCTCGCCAACGACTTCCGGCACCCTGCCGTGCTGGCCAAGGAGACGGCGACGCTGGACCTGCTGTCGGACGGCCGGCTGGAGGTCGGGCTCGGCACCGGCTGGATGGCCGGCGACTACGCCTCGGCCGGGATGGCGCTGGAGCCGCCCGGGGTCCGGGTGGAGCGGCTGGCCGAGGCGCTGGCCGTGCTGAAGGGGCTGTGGGGCGAGGGTCCGTTCTCCTTCGACGGCGCCCACTACCGCGTCCGGGACCTCGACCAGTGGCCCAAGCCGGTCAGCCGCCCGCACCCGCCGCTGCTGCTCGGCGCGGGCGGGCGGCGGATGCTGCGGCTCGCGGCCCGCGAGGCGGACGTCGTCCACCTGACGACGCGGGTGCGCGGCGACGGCAGCGGGCCCGACGAGCGCGACGGGGGTCCGGAGGCGTACCTCGCCAAGCTGCGGACCGTGCGGGAGGCGGCGGGCGAGCGCTACGACCGGCTGGAGCTGGGGACCAGCGTGCTCCAGGCCGGCGAGCGCAGGGCGGAGGAGGCGTGGAGCGCCGCCGACAGCTCGCGGCTGGAGGGCACGCCGCAGGTGCTGCCGGGGACGCGGCGCGACATCGCCGACCGGCTCCGCCACTGGCGCGACGAGCACGACCTGTCGTACTTCGTCGTCCACCACGAGCGCGACCTCGGCGTCCTCACCCCCGTCGTGGAGGAGCTCGCCGGGACGTGAGCGCCGCGACCGCCGCGTCACACCGTGAGGACGACCTTGCCCATCGTGCGCCGCTCCTCCAGGGCGCGGTGGGCGGCGGCCGCCTCCCGCAGCGGGAACTCCTGGACGGCCGGCTCCAGCCGCCCCGCGGCCGCCTCCGCGAGCGCCGACTCCACGAGGTCGCCGAGGCCGCCCGGCCGGGACAGCAGGTGGCCGATCCCGTCGTGGGAGGTGACGCCGCGGGCCGCCAGCTCCTCCTCCGCCGGCCGGAACCACTCCCCCGCCGCCTGCCCGTACACCACGTGCCGGCCGCCCTTCGCGAGCAGGCCGAACGCCTCCTCGCCCAGCCGGCCGCCCACGCCGTCGAACACGACCGTCACCTCGCCGGCCCGCTCCCGTACGACGTCGGCCCAGCCGGGCTCGCGGTAGTCCACCGCGAGCGCGGCGCCCAGCGCGGCGACCCACTCCGCCTTGGCCGGTCCGCCCGCCGCCCCCACGACCGCCACCCCGGCCTGACGGGCGTGCCGCACGAGCAGCGTCCCCACGCCGCCCGCCGCCGCCATGACGAGCACCACGTCCGTCTCCGTCACCGGCGCCAGCTCCAGCAGGCCCATCGTGGTCGTGCCGGTCGTGACCATGGCCACCGCCGCCCCGTACGACACGTGCGCGGGGAGCGGCAGGAGCGACGCCGCCTCCGCCACCGCCAGCGACGCGTAGCCGCCGGACTCCAGGTCGCCGGTCACCACGCGGGCGCCCAGCAGGGCCGGATCGACGCCGTCCCCCACCGCGTCGACCACGCCCGCCACCTCGCCTCCGAGGACGGCCGGCAGCGCGGGCGCGGGGTGCGGGCCGACCGGCACGCCGCGCCGCAGCAGCGTCTCGATGAAGTGCACGCCCGCGGCGCGCACCGCCACGCGCGCCTGGCCGGGGCCGGGCTCGGGGTCGGGCTGGGTGACGAGGCGGAGGTTCTCGGGGGGACCGTAGGCGGCAAGAGTGATCACGTCCATGGGCCCAGACTGGTCCCTCAAGTGAAGTTGAGGTCAAGCGTGCCGGATGATGGGAGGCATGGATGAGATGTTGCTGCTCAGGCATGGTGAGACCGAGTGGAGCCGGACCGGCAGGCATACCGGGCGTACCGACGTGCCGCTGACGCCGAACGGCGAGGAGCAGGCGCGGGCGCTCGCCCCCCTGGTCAAGGAGTGCGTGTTCGACCTGGTGCTCACCTCGCCGGCGGGACGCGCCCGCCGCACCGCCGAGCTGGCCGGGCTCGGTTCGTACGAGGTGGATCCGGATCTGTGGGAGTGGGACTACGGCGGCTATGAGGGCGTGACCACGCCGACCATCCGCGAGACCCGGCCCGGCTGGTACCTGTGGCGTGACGGCGTGACACCCGGCGACGCGGAGCATCCCGGCGAGACGGTGGCCGAGGTGGGCGCGCGGGCCGACCGGGTGATCGCCCGGGCCCTGGCCGCGGAGGGGCGGGTGGCGCTGGTGGCCCACGGTCACATGCTGAGGGTGATCGCGGCCCGGTGGCTGCGGCTGCCGCCGGAGGACGGGCGGCTGTTCAAGCTGGAGACCGGAACCTACTCGCGGCTCGGCTTCGAGCACGGCGAGCCGGTCGTCGTCACCTGGAACGCTCCCGTCACCCCGGCCTGAGCCTTCACCAGGGGGCCAGGCGGCTGCCGGGGAACGGGGCGAGGAGGGTCTCGCGCCACGGCCCGTCCAGGTGGTCGCGGGCCCTCTTGGCCCAGGTCAGCAGCCGGTCGTCGGGCTCCGCCTCGTCGTCGAGGCCGAGCGCGGCGTCGCGGGCGCGCTGCGTGCGCAGGTGGTCGTCCAGGGAGACGCCCCAGATCGTGACCGCCTCGGTGTCGCAGAACAGCACCTCGTACAGGCCGACCAGCTCGTGCCCGTGCTCGGCCATCAGGGGCGCCCGCTCGGTGCGCACCGCCTCCAGGTAGTCGAGCGCGGCGCCGGGCCGTACGCGGGCGCTCTCGAACAGGTAGAACTCGGCGCGCCCCACGCCGGCGAGCGACGGCGTGCCCGGCACGGCGCCGAGCGGGCGGGAGAAGGCGGAGAAGCGCAGGTCGTCGATGTCCGACAGGAAGAGGCGGTCGTCCACGCCGCGGTAGATGTTCATCATCTGCCGCCAGCCGCCGTCCCAGCCGCCGTGGCACTCCCACAGCGTGACGGCCTTGAACTGGGGGTGGCCGGTGATGCCGACCGCGTAGAAGGCGCCCGCGAGGTCGATGTCGCGGGACCTGATGGACGTCCCTGAGGTCAGGGTGGGGCGTTCGAGGGACTCGTCCTCGCGTTTGTAGCGGGTGAGCCAGGTGAGGTACTCCAGGGGCCGCCGGGAGTTCATGGGGCGGAAGTCGACCTCTTCGATCAGGTAGATGGCCCGGCGCACCACGCCTCCTCGACCTCACATGACCAAGCGATTGCTCGGCTCAGGCGTGAGCGTAACACGGCCGGAGGAGACGCGGGCAGGGTCAGGAGAGCGACTGGGCGGGCTGCGGCCCCCTGCCCGTCAGCCACTCCAGCACCCGGCGGTGGCCGGACGCCGCGTCCTCGAAGTGGCCCCAGTGCCAGTAGCGGGGCTGGTCGCGGATGCCGGTCACCCACGTGCGGTAGGAGACGGTTCCGGACTCCGCCGGCGCCACGCCGTACGTGCGGATCACGACCTTGCCGCCCGGCGCGAAGAGCACGTCGTCGGCGATCGGATAGAGGGTCATCTGGTCGAGCATGGACCGCATCCTGTCCGGTCCGCGGGGCGGAACCGTTACGCCCCCGGCGCGCCGCCGTTAAGCGGGCGCGCCGGAGGTTAACACGCGGTTACGCCACCCCCATCGGAACGGTCCCGTCGGACCGGACGCATCGGACCGGCCCCCTCAGGCCGGCCCTCGGATCGCCCCCCTCAGACCAGGAGCCCGTCGAACTCCCCGTCCTTGACCCCGAGCACGAGGGCCCGGATCTCGTCACGGGTGTAGATCAGGGCCGGACCGTCGGGGAAACGCGAGTTGCGCACCGCGACGCCGCCGTCAGGAAGCTGGGCGAGCTCCACGCAGTTGCCCTGCGAGTTGCTGTAGCGGCTCTTACGCCAGGCGACCTGCTTCAGGTCGGTCGCGGGCATGCCGTTGTAGGTCTGCTTCATCTACATCTTTCTGAGAAGACCGCCGATGAGCTCGACGGTGCCCCCGGGCGTGGTGCTCTCCACGCATAACTGCTCCATGGCCGTGAGGTACGGGTCGATGTCCTCACGTTTGTCCAGGTATAGGGCACCCCAGAGCTGCTCGACATAGACAACGTCCGACAAATCGGACTCGGGAAACCGCAAGATGCTGAACGCGCCCCCTTCAGCGGCGTGCATGCCGTATCTGAAGGGCATCACCTGGAGGGTGATGTTGGGCAGTGCGGCGACTTCCAGCAGGTGCTGGAGCTGCTCGGCCATGACGTCCCGCCCGCCGATGGTCCGCTTGAGCGTCGCCTCGTCGATGACGGCCCACAGGCGCGGCCCGTCCTTCTGGGTGAAGCGCTCCTGCCGCTGCATGCGCAGATGCACGCGGCGTTCTATCTCCGCGGGGCCGGCATCGGGGTTGCCGAGCTGGAAGACCGCGCGCGCGTAGGCGGCCGTCTGCAGCAGGCCGGGCACGAACTGCACCTCATAGGTGCGGATCACGCTCGCGGCCTCCTCCAGCCCGACATAGGTGGTGAACCACGAGGGCAGCACGGCCGAGTACTTGTGCCACCACCCGGGGGTGTTGGCCTCGCGGACCATCTCCAGCAGAGCACGGCGTTCGGCGTCGTCGACGACGCCGTACAGGGTGAGCAGGTCTTCGACATCACGTGTCTTGAATCCGACGCGACCGAGCTCCATCCGGCTGATCTTGGACTCGGACGCCCGGATGTGGAATCCGGCCTGGTCGCGGGTGAGCTCGCTGGCCTCGCGCAGGCGCCTGAGACTCGCCCCGAGCATGATGCGCCTGACGGTCGAACCAGAACCCGGCGGATCAATGGACACGCGCTGCTCCTTGGTCGTTTCCTTGACACCTAGTCTGTCACTTCACGGTCGAAAGATCATCAACCGCGGCCAAGATCCCCTTTCCCGCCGGTTTGACCATTTGAGGGAAACCGTAGCGCCTGCACGCACCCTCTGCACGTGCATTCGCCCTTGCACCTGCACGAGAGTTTGCCGCAGAATGATCTATGTGCAACCCACCCTGGCTTCCGGCCAATGGACCACGTTCGACTGGTGGCCCCCCGTCGGTTGGTGGCCCGAGGCGGCGCGCGATCTGCTGGCCCCCGGGCCGTCCGCGAGCGCCACGTTCGTCCTTCCCCCCACCCCCTCCTCCGTGCACGCGGCACGCGCCTTCGCCATGGGGGCGCTGAGCGGCTGGAAGCTGGAGGAGCTCACCGAGAACATGGAGCTGGTCGTCTCCGAGCTGGCGACCAACGCGCTCCGCCACGGACTGCACGTCTCCGATCCCGGCTCCTGCCCGCCCGTGCACATGTCACTGGTACGCCGGGGGTCACTGGTCACCAGCGCGTTCACCGACCCGGCCTCCGAGGTGCCGGTGCTGCGCTATCCCGGCCCCCTCGACGCCGGCGGGCTGGGGCTGCACATCGTCGAATCCCTGAGCCTGCGCTGGGGCTGGTCGGCGCTCGCACCACAAGGGAAGATCGTCTGGGCAGTCCTCACCTGACCGGGGGTGATCTGCACTACCGTGGATGCTCATGGCTCACGGTGAGTCCCGCGCGCGACCCCTGAGAGTGCTGACCGATGGATGATCACCTGCTCGGCTGGCTGCGGACACTCGACGAAGACCGGCTCGGCCGCATTCTCTCCAACCGGCCCGACGCCATCGCCGCGCCCTGGCCGCGGCGGCTCGACACGCTCGCCCAGCGGCTGTCCAACGGCTTCGCCGTCATGGAGGCGCTGCGCGGCCTGCCGCTGCCCTGCCTGGAGCTCGCCCAGGCGTCCCTCGTGGTCCGCCATGCCACGCCGGAGCGGGTGGCGGAGTTCCTCGGCGTGCCGCTCGGGGAGCTGACTCCCTGGCTCGACCGGCTGCAGGACCACGCGCTGGCCTGGCCCGACGCCGAAGGCGCGATCCACCTGGCCGAGGCGGTCGCGCGCTGGTGGCCCACCCCGCTGGGCCTCGGCGAGCCCCTCGACCACTACCTCAACTCCTGGACGATCAGCCTCGACACCCTGCGCGCCCTGGCCCGCCGCCTCGGCCTGCCCTCGGGCGGCCACAAGCGCCGCGCGATCGCCCGGGTCAGCGAGGTGCTCGCCGACCCGGCGCACCTGGCGGCGCTGCTGCGCCACGCCCCCGAGGGCACGCGCGAGCTGCTGGACGAGTTCGCCTGGAGCGGCCCCGTCCGCGACGTGGACGGCGGCAGGTTCGTCACGCCCGGCACCCCCGAGAAGTGGAGCGCCGACCACGGCCTGCTCTACCGGCCGAGCTGGCACGTCGCCGAGATGCCGCGCGAGGTGGCGCTGTGCCTGCGCGGCCCCGGCCATCGTCCGCCGTTCACGCCCGAGCCGCCCGAGGTGGCCACGATCCCCATCGACCCCGAAGAGGTCGACCACCTGATGACGCTGGCCGCGCCGCACGTGGTGGAGCGGTGCGCGGCCCTGCTCGACAACATCTCCAAGACGCCGCTCCCGCTGCTCAAGACCGGCGGCGTGGGCGTGCGGGAGGTGCGGCGCGTGGCCAAGGAGACCGGCTGCGACGAGGACGAGACCCGGCTGCTGCTGGAGATCTGCGCGGTGGCCCGGCTGCTGGCCTGGGACGAGCAGGCGGGCGGCATGGTGCCGACCGAGCGGTTCGACCGGTGGCGGCTCGACGAGGGCGCGGCGCGGCTGAGGGTGCTGCTGTCGGCGTGGTGGCGGATGGAGCGCTCGTCGCTGCGCCGCCTCGACGGCAGGTACGGCACCCTGCTCGGCGACGACCGGTCCGGCCCGGCCGTGGCCCGCATCCGCCGGGCGGTGCTGCCCGTGCTGGCCCACCTGCCGTCGGGCACCGCGTTCGCCGACCGCGCCGGCCTGATCGCCAACGTGCACTGGCACGCTCCGCTGCTCGACCGGGAGATGCTCGGCGAGTGCGCCTCGGCGGCGCTGGAGGAGGCACGGCTGCTCGGCCTGATCGCCAACGACTCGCTCACCGACCTCGGCCGGGCCCTGGCCGGGCTGGCCGCGCGCGCGGGCGACGAGAACGACGAGGTCGTCCCGCTCGTCGAGCACGACCCGATGCTGGTGGAGGCGTCCACCCGGGCGCTGGCCAGCGTGCGCAGGAGCGCCTTGTTCGGCCCCGACCTGACCGCGGTGGTCACCGGGCCGCCCGCGGCCGAGCTGGCCGCGCTGCTCGACCGGGTGGCCGAGCGGGAGTCGCGGGGGTCGGCCTCGGTGTGGCGGTTCACGCCCGAGAGCGTGCGCGGCGCGCTCGACCACGGCCACGACGCCGACGAGCTGCTGGACGAGCTGGCCGCCGTCGGCACCGTGCCGCAGCCGCTCGACTACCTCGTGCGCGACGTGGCCCGCCGCCACGGCGAGGTGACCGTGACCACGGTCGGCTGCGTGGTGCAGGCGTCCGACCCGGCGCTGCTCGCCGAGATCGCCGCCAACCGGCGGCTGACCCGCCTCGGGCTGCGCCTGCTGGCCCCCACGGTGCTGGTCGGCTCGGCCGACGCCGAACGCACGCTCGCCGTGCTGCGCGACAACGGCTACGCGCCGGTGCCCGTCGCCGACACCGGCGAGATCACCATCCGGCGGGTCCGGCCCGAGGAGCCGCCGCCGGGCGGCAAGCTGGTCCTGCTGCCCGGCGGCCAGGTGGCCGAGCTGCCGGAGCGGCCCGTCCCGTCCGGCGCCGCCGCGCTGGCCGGGCCCGACGGCCTCGCGCACATCGTCGCCGACCCCACGCCCGACCCGTACGAGCACGCGCGCCGGCTGGTCGCGGCCGGCCAGAGCGCGCAACCGGCCGGCCGCACCTGGGCCGTCATCGGGCGGATGGCGACCCGGCTGCCCACCGCGCAGCAGTCGCTGCTCGGGTTCGTGGTGGACCGCGGGGTGCGGGCCGGCATCACGCTGACCGGCGGGCTGACCGCCACCATCAGCCACGGCGAGCTCAAGGGCGCCGCGCTCGACGCCTGGTGCGAGGAGGCCGGCGACTACCTCGAGTTCCCGCTGGCGGAGATCGTCGAGGTCAGGGCAGCTTACTAGCCTTCTTCAGGTCGGCCACGAGCCCCTCGACGAAGGCCGCGTAGCCCTGGTAGCTGAAGGGCGTCTCGGCCCGCCACGGGTAGAGCTGCCCGGCCTTGACCGCCGGGAGCTTGGCGAAGGTCGGCTTCCTCATCATCTCGGCGGGCTGGAGCGCCTGGCTGCGGGTGTCGTACAGGATGACGTCGGCGTCGTAGGTGTCGGCGTTCTCCCAGCTCAGCGTCTGGAAGAAGCCGCCCTCGTCCACCTTGGACGGGGTCACCACGTTCAGGCCGTTGCGGGTCAGGTGGACGATGTCGGGGTACTCCGGCGGGTTGACGATCCACAGCGCGTCGGCGCCGCCCGACAGCATGAGGATCTTCAGGTCCTTGAACGCGGCCAGCTCCTTCGTGGCGGCCTCCAGCCGGGCCTTGGCCTCGGGGACGCCCTGCATGCCGGCGCCGAGGGAGGTGGCCAGCTCCTCGTAGCGGCCGATCACGTCGGTGGCGCTCGCGCCGGTGAGCATGATGCCGGCCGTGGGGGCGACCTGCTCGATGGTGTCCTTGGACTTCTCCGGGACGTACCAGAGGGTGTCCTTCTCGTACATGTTGCTGACCAGCAGGTCGGGCTGGAGCGAGATGTACTTCTCGACGTTGAACTCGTCCCACACGTTGCCCAGGCCTTCGACCTTGGTGATGTCGACGTTGCCGACCTGCGGGTCCCTGCTGCCGTCCTTGAGCTTGTGCGGGCCGAACACCGCCACCGGCCGCACCCCGAAGTCCCACAGCGCGGCGGCCGAGCCGACCTGGGCCACGATGCGCGCCGGGCGCTGCGGTCGCTCCAGCTTGCGGCCGCGGTCGTCGGTGAACGTCCAGGGCCCTCCGGCGGACCCGCTCGGTACGGCGGAACCGCTCGGCGCCGAGGTCCCCGTTCCGGTGCCGGACCCGCACGCCGCCAGGGTCAGCGTCGCCGCCAGGCCCGCGGCCGCCACGAGGAAGCCCCTGCGGGCCAGTACCGGTTCGGACATTTCCCACTCCTAAGGTTAGGCTTGCCTTCGTCGTGCGTGATGAGATTAGCCTTACCTAAGTTTGACCGCCAGGAGAGGGGGGTGGGTGCGCCCGGCCCATCAGATCGAATCGCCGCCCGCGATGGCCGGCCGGCCGGCGGAGAGCCCTCCCACGGGGGCGACGGGACGCGGCCGGACGGCGGTCCTGACCGCCGGCCTGGTGGCGGCCCTCGGCGTGCTGGTGCTCGTCGCGCTGGCCAGCGTGGCGCTGGGCGCCCGCTCCGTGCCGCTGTCCACGGTGATCGACGCCTTCCTCGCGCCCGGCGCCTCCAGCGACCACACCGTGATCCGCGAGCTGCGGGTGCCGCGCACGCTGCTCGGCATCGGCGTGGGCGCGGCGCTCGGCCTGGCCGGCGCGATCATGCAGAGCCTCACCCGCAACCCGCTGGCCGACCCCGGCCTGCTCGGCGTCAACCAGGGCGCCGCCCTGGGCGTCACCGTGGCGCTCGCCCTGCTCGGGCTCTCGGACCCGGCCGTGTACGTGTGGTTCGCCTTCGGAGGCGCGGCGGTGGCCTCCGTCCTCGTCTACGCGCTGGGCTCGGCGGGCCGCTCCGGCTCCGCCCCGGTGCGGCTCGCGCTGGCGGGCGTCGCCGTGGGCATGGCACTCACCGCCGCGTCCTCGGCGCTCCTGCGGATCGACGCCAAGACGTTCGACCGGATGCGGTTCTGGCTGACCGGGTCGCTGGCCGGTCAGGACGCGGCCACGCTGGTGCGCCTGGCGCCGTTCATGGTCGCGGGCATCGTCATCGGGCTGCTGCTGGCCCGGCCGCTCAACCTGCTGTCGCTCGGCGACGACACCGGCCGGGCCCTCGGCGTGGCCGTGGGCCGGACCCGCCTGCTCGCGGGCGTGGCCGTGACCCTGCTGTGCGGGTCGGCGACCGCGGCGGCCGGGCCCCTGTGGTTCGTGGGCCTCGCGGTGCCGCACGCCGTGCGCGCGGTGGTGGGCGGGGACCAGCGGTGGGTGCTGCCGTACACGGTGCTCACCGCTCCGGCGCTGCTGCTGGCGGCCGACGTGGTCGGACGGCTCATCGCGCGGCCCGGAGAGGTGCAGGTCGGCATCATGTGCGCGCTGCTGGGCGCCCCGGTCTTCATCCTGATGGCCCGGCGCAGGAGGCTCGCCGCCCTGTGACGCCCCCATGACTCTCCCCCCGTCCCGCGCTGGAGCTCTTTCGTGACCCTCTCCCCCTCTCCTGCCCGCCCCCGGCGGGTGGCGCGTCTCGGGTCCTGGTCGGTACGGCCGGCGCCCCGGGCGCTGTCGGCCTGCCTCGGGCTCGTCGCCGCCGGGTTCGTCGTGGCCGTGCTGGCCATCTCCACCGGCGAGTTCACCGTGCCCGTGCCCGACGTGCTGAAGGCGGTGTTCGGGCAGGGCACGCCCGTCGCCGAGCTCATCGTGTCCAGGCTGCGCGCCCCCAGGGTCGTCACCGGCCTGCTGGTCGGCGCGGCCTTCGGGATGAGCGGCGCGATCTTCCAGAGCCTCACCCGCAACCCGCTCGGCAGCCCCGACTTCATCGGCTTCACCGCCGGCGCCTCCACGGGCGGCATCCTCGCCGTCGTCTCCGGCGGCACCGCCCTGCACATCGCGGGCGGCTCGCTGGCGGGCTGCGTGGTGACGGCCGCCCTGGTGTACGGGCTGGCGTTCCGGCGCGGGGTGCAGGGCTACCGGCTCGTGCTCGTCGGCATCGGCGCGAACGCGCTGCTCGTCTCCGTCAACTCGTACCTGCTGACCCGCGCCAACATCAACGACGCCGCCACCGCCGGCGCCTGGCTCACCGGCAGCCTCGGCGGACGCGGCTGGGAGCACGCGATCCCGGTCGGCGCGGCGGTGGCCGTCCTGCTGCCGGTCTGCGCGTACGTGTCCCGGCCGATGCGGATGATGGAGATGGGCGACGACGCGGCGGCCGTCGTCGCCGGGGTGCTGCTGTGCGGTGTGGCCACGGCCGCCGCCGGGCCGGTCGTCTTCGTGGCCCTCGCCGCGCCGCAGCTCGCCCGGCGGCTGACCCGCTCCTCCGGCGTCACCATGACCGCCTCGGCGCTCACCGGCGCCGTGCTCCTGACGGCGGCCGACCTGGCGGCGCAGCGGGTCATCGCGCCCGCCCAGCTGCCCGTGGGCGTCCTCACCGCCGCGATCGGCGGCGTCTACCTCGCCCTCCTGCTCCGCAAGGACCGCCACTGATGCCGGCGCCACCGATGCCCGCGCCGCGAAAGGACCGTCACTGATGCTCCCGCTGGGAAAGGACCGCCGCTGATGCTCCCGTCCCCGCCCGCCGCCCGGCTCACGGGGTCCGGCCTGACGCTCGCCTACGACCAGCGGGTGGTCGCCGAGGGCCTGGACGTGACGATCCCCGACGAGTCGTTCACCGTGATCATCGGCCCCAACGCCTGCGGCAAGTCCACGCTCCTGCGCGCCCTCGCCCGCATGCTGAAGCCGAGGAAGGGCGCCGTCCACCTCGACGGCAGCCTGATCACCTCGCTGCCGTCCAAGGAGGTGGCCCGCCGGCTCGGCCTGCTGCCGCAGAGCTCGATCGTGCCCGACGGCATCACGGTGGCCGACCTGGTGGCCCGGGGGCGGTACCCGCACCAGCGGCTCATGCGGCAGTGGTCGCGCGCGGACGAGGCCGCCGTGGCCGAGGCCATGCGCGCCACCGACGTGACGGGGCTGGCCGAGCGGATCGTGGACGAGCTGTCCGGCGGGCAGCGGCAGCGGGTGTGGCTGGCGATGGCGCTGGCCCAGGAGACGCCGATCCTGCTGCTGGACGAGCCGACGACGTTCCTCGACATCTCGCACCAGATCGAGGTGCTGGACCTGTGCGCCGACCTGCACGAAGCCGGCCGCACGATGGTGGCGGTGTTGCACGACCTGAACCAGGCGTGCCGCTACGCCACGCACCTCGTCGTCATGCGCGACGGCTGGATCGTCGCCGAGGGGGACCCGTCGGCGATCGTGACGCCGGAGCTGGTGGCGCGGGTGTTCGACCTGCGCTGCGAGATCATCACCGATCCGCAGTCGGGGACGCCGCTCGTCATCCCGGAGTCCCGCCGCCGCGCCCCGGAGTCGCCGGAGCGGGCCTCCACGTCGCCGGAGCGGGCCTCCAGGTCGCCGGAGCGGGCGTCCGTGTCCGGGGCGTCGCGGCGCCGGTCCTAGCGGACGCCGCAGACGCGGAGCGCGAGGAGGGCGAGGGCTCGGGTCACCTCGCGCAGCTCCGACAGCTCCACCTGCTCCCTCGGAGCGTGCGCGAACCGCACGTCACCAGGGCCGTAGTGCAGCGACGGGATGCCGCCCGCCGCGTACAGCCGCAGGTCGCTCCCGTACGGCGCGGCGGCCTCGCGCGGCCAGGCGCCCGAGACGTCGGCGACCGCCCGGTTCACCTCCCCCAGCAGCGGATGCCCCTCGGGCAGCCGCCCGCTGGCGAACTGGCCGCCCGGCCACGTCACCACAGGCGGGTTCTCGCGCAGCCACGGGCTCGGCGCGCCCAGCACCGCCTCCTCCAGGGCGGCGCGCGCGTCGGCCGGGTCCTCGTCGAGCCGCACGCCGAGCCGCCCCTCGGCGACCAGCAGGTCCGGCACCGTGCTCGCCCAGTCGCCGGCCCGCACGGTGCCGATCTCGATCGGGTACGGCAGCGCGTTGTCCCCGTACAGGGGCGGCACGTCGCGGTTGCGCTCGGCCTCCACCCGCCGGATGGCCTCGAACACCGGCCAGAACACCTCGATCGCGCTGACGCCCTCCGTCCGGGCGCCGCCGTGCGCGGCCCGGCCGGAGACCTCCAGCCGGAACGTCAACGCCCCGGCGTTGGCCGTGATGACCGTGCCGCTCGTGGGCTCGGTGAGGACGGCCGCCTCGGCGGTGTGGCCCCGGGCCAGCGTCGCGAACGCCCCCAGCCCGCCGTCCTCCTCACTCACCACGCAGTGCACGGCGAGCGGCCGCACCAGCCGCACCCCGGCCGCGCGCAGGGCGCGGACGACGGCGAGGTTGGCCACCAGGCCGGCCTTCATGTCGCAGGCGCCCCTGCCGTGCAGGGTGTCGCCGACGATCCGCGCGGCGAACGGGTCGTTGCCCTCCCACTTGGCCAGGTCCCCGGTCGGCACGACGTCGACGTGGCCCTGGAGCGCCAGCGCGGGCACGCCCTCGCCGCCGGTCACCCCAACCACGCCGTACGCCTCGGACCGGGGCGCCTCGGTGCCGGGGAAGCCGTCGCGGGCCCGCAGCCCCTCGATGTCGACCTTCCACACGTCCACGTCGAGACCGGCCTCGGTGAGGAGACGGGCGAAGCGGTGCTGGAGCTCCGACTCGGCGTCGGTCCCCGTGATACTGGGCACCCTGACCGTCTCGGCCAGCAGGCTCACCGTGCCGGGGTCGTCGACGGCATCCAGGACCCGGGCTTCCACCTCGCGCATGAGGCAACCCTAGTCACGCCGCCGGCCCGGCATGAACCCAGGAGACGGCAGCCGGAGACAACAGGGTCGAGGCGCGGATCGCCTCGATGGCGGAGGATCGCGGCGCCGTCCTGGCCGAACCGGCCCTGCCCTGATCCCCGTGCCGCGATCGCCCGTAAACTTGGCCCGTGGCAGAGCCCAAGTTCGAGATTCAGATGCTGCACGACCGGGTGATGATCCGGCTGGAGCAGAACGCCGAGGAACGGCGGAGCGGCTCGGGGATCGTCATCCCGGCCACCGTCAAGCTGGCCAACCGGCTCGCCTGGGGAGAGGTCTGCGGTGTCGGGTCCAACGTGCGCTCGGTCAAGGTGGGCGACAAGGTCCTGCTCAACCCCGAGGAGCAGTTCGAGGTGGAGTTGCACGCGCAGGTCTACCTGGTGATGCGGGAGCGCGACCTGCACGCGGTGGCGACGCAGGAGACCGACCACGGCACGGGGCTCTACCTCTGAGCACCCGGCCCGTCCGGCCGCGCACGCGACCGGCCGGGCCTGTCGGGCTCAGACGCCGCCGGGAAGCGCGCCGGTGGCGGCGGTGCCGCCGGTCGCCGCGCGGTTGAAGGTCAGCCAGAGCTTGGCGGTCCACGTGCGGGCCGGGACGGCGGCCAGAGTCCGGGAGGCCCTGCCGTCCAGGCCCACGACGGTCAGCCGGTAGGCGCCCCCCTGCGGCATGACCGCGATGACGTGGTCCTCGTCCCACCAGCCGAACAGGGCGGTCGGCCGTACCGCGACCCGCTTGATGATCTGCCCGGTGGCGGGGTCGGCGACGCAGAGGCGCTCGGCGGAGCGCGGCGGGCACCACAGCGCCAGGCGGCGGCCGGAGGGCGAGTACGGGTCCTCGGGGCCGGTCGGGCGGCCGAGCGCGGTGTGCGTGCTGAGAACGGCGCCGTCGGCGGCCCGGTAGGCGCGCAGCCCGTCGCCGTGCCTGGTGATGAGGTCGCCCGCGGGCGTCCACGCGAAGGCGGCCCGCGCGTCCACGCCGGCGACCGCGACCGTGCGGGCGGTGCCGGCCGCCACGTCCACGACGGTGAAGCCGGCGGTGCGCCAGGAGCCGCCGGTCTTGCGCTCCACGGTCAGGGCCACCCGCCTGCCGTCCCGGGACCACGAGATCGACGAGGCGGTCAGCGGCTTGGTGACGGTGGGGACGCGGCGCAGCGCGCCGGTGGCCCGGTCGGTGAGGAGGAGGGCGTCCTTGCCCGCCCGGTAGGCCGTGGGCACGGCCGCGAGGATGCGCCCGTCGGGCGAGACCACGGCCTCGGACACGGCTGCCCGCACGGTGAACGCGTCGCCGGTGCGCGCGCGCACGTACGTGGCCTTCGTGCCGAGCCCGTACGCGCTGAGGCGTACGGGATCGCCGGTCTGCTGCTGGTACGTCACGTTCACGCCCGGGAGCGGCAGCGCGGCGGCCCGCCGGGCGGGCGCGGTCGGCGCAGGCGACGCGGTGGGCGCGACGGGCGCGGCGGAAGCTGTGGGCACCGTCGGAGCTGTGGGCACCGTCGGTGCGGCGGGCGCGGCGAGGAGCGTCAGGGTGAGCACGGCGGCGGCGGAGGCGGACACGCCCCGCACACTAGACACCGTTCGCCGCGATATCCCGCGCGATAGCGGCCCGGTATGGATCGGGCCGATCTCAGTAGATCAGTAGAAGCGCCGGCTCAGAAGAAGCGCCGGCTCAGCATGAGCAGGTCGATGCCGACGGCCTTCATGCCGAAGTACACGATCGCGGCCGCGACGGCCACCGTGACGAGCAGCACGACGATGCGGAGGGGCCAGCCCTGCCGCTTGTACCACTCGGTCCAGGCGTGCAGGGTGCGCTTGCCGAACTCCAGCACCCGCCGCGCCCAGTGGAACTCGGTGGCGAGCACGGCCAGCCCCGCGAACACCACGAGCCAGCCCGGCCCGGGGAACGGCACCATGATCAGCCCACCGATGACCATGACGGCGCCGATCACGCCGATGACGATCTTGAGGGTGAGGGCACCGGTGCGGGTGGAGCGGACGCCGTCCAGCCAGCCGTTCAGGCCGCCGCGGCGCGCGGGCATGTCGGACGCGCGTGCGGCCTCGTCCTTCACCGCGTCGGCGCCCCCCGTCTCTGAGTCGTGGATCGGCACAGCCCCCCCCGGACAGTCGGTCGTGCTCCAAGGATACGGCCGACGCCTGGGGCATATGCGACCGTAAGCATAATGATCTATAAACCCGGCCTAAAGTAAAATCTCTCGCCGAAGCGGCACTACTTAGCAAATATCGGTTAATGTCTGCTATGCCCGAGGTCATGCTTCGCACCGTCACCGGCCCCATCCGCGCTGCCTCGGTGGACGGCGCCGTACTCCCGCACGAGCACCTGCGCACCGACATGCGGTGGGCGGTCGGCATCGAGTCCGACCCGTACCGGTGGCTCGACGAGGAGCACACCGTCATCGACGAGCTCCGGGACCTGCGCCTGTCCGACGGGCTGAACCTCGTCGTCGACCTCACCTGCCTCGGCATGGGCCGCGACGCCGCCGCCCTGGCCCGCGTCGCCGCCGCCTCCCGGGTGCCGGTGATCGCCTCGACCGGCGTGTTCAGCGAGCCGTTCTCGCCGGCGAGAGACGCGGACGTGCCCACGCTCACCCGGCTGCTCATGGACGAGATCTCGAACGGCCTCGACGGGACGGGGGTGTTCCCGGGAGTGATCGGCGAGGTCGGCTGCTGGGGCGCCGAGCCCACGCCCGCCGAGGAACGCGCTCTCATCGCCGCCGCCCACGCCTCCGTCGCCACCCGCCTGCCGGTCGCCACGCACGGCCGCGACTCTCTCGGCGTGCTGGAGATCCTTCTCGCCCAGGGGCTGCCCGCGGCTCGCGTCGGCGTCGGGTACGCGGGCTCGGACCTGCCCGTCGCCCGCAAGATCGCCGAGTCCGGCGCGTACGTGAGCGTGACGGCGCTGGGCAACGGCGTGGACGCCGCGGTACGGGTCGCGCTCGGCCTCATCGAGGAGGGACACGCGGAGCGGCTGCTGGTCAGCACCGGGACGAGCCGGGTGGCGCAGACCGGCAGGTACGGCGGGCCGGGGTACGCCCATGTGTTCCAGGCGGTGCTGCCGCGCCTGCGTGAGGCCGGCGTCGACGAGGACACGATCCGGCTGGTC
The DNA here is from genome assembly GCF_040605905.1 of Nonomuraea sp. NPDC005501. NCBI lineage: Bacteria > Bacillati > Actinomycetota > Actinomycetes > Streptosporangiales > Streptosporangiaceae > Nonomuraea > Nonomuraea sp. NPDC005501. The sequence continues at coordinate 19,835 of NZ_JBEXDT010000123.1, forward strand.
ACCCGCGACAACCCCCTCCGCTGGCTCACGGCCGGCGCCGCCTGACCGTCCGCGCCTTCCCCAGGGGCCGCGCTCGCCGGAGCACCGGGAGTGCGCGAACTGGCTAGGATCGGTGCGATACGGGCCTGGCCGGATGGGGGACGGTGAGCGAGGACACGCGCAGCGGCGATCGGTCGCGCGGCCGGTTCGGGCGGCTGTCACGCCTGACGCGGCTGGGCGACGTGCCGGTCGTGATGATGCTGGTGTGGGCCGGCTGGCTCGCCGTCCCCTGGTCGTTCAGCGGCCTCGCCCAGGCCCGCGCGGCCGCCGCCGAAGCCGCTCTCCCACCCCCTCCGCCCGCCGCCGAGGCCGCTCTCCCACCTCCTCCGCCCGCCGCCGAGGCCGCCCTCCCATTCCCTCCGGCCGCGCCGGCCAAGGCATGGGGTCTGCCGGCGGCGGCCCGGCCCGCCGCCACCGTCCTCCCCGCCGGGAGAACCCACCAGGCCCACGAGACCCGACGGGACGCGTTCGCGGCGCAGCGGGCGTGGATCGCGGGCGAGGTCCACGACGCGGCCGGTCACGGGCTGGCGGCCATCGCCATGCAGGCCGGGGTCGCCCTGGTCACGCTGGACGACGATCCCGAGCAGGCGCGCGCCTCGTTACGGGCCATCCGCGAGACGAGCCTGACCGCCCTGGCGCAGCTCCGTACCGCCCTCGACCGCCTGGATCCCCGCCCCTCGGAGAGCACGTCAGACACGCGGCCCACGGACGGTGGGCTGCGGGCGCTCGTCGACGGAGTGCGCGCCACGGGCCTGCGCGTGAAGGTCCAGCCGGACGAGCCGGCCGTGCCCGCTCGCCTGCATGACGCCGTCTACCGCGTCGTCCGCGAGTCCCTCACCAACGTCCTGCGCCACGCCGGCCCCTCCGCCGCCACCCGGGTCCGGCTGGCCGCCGAGCCGGACGCGTACATCGTGGAGATCGTCAACCACCCGGCCGGCACCCCGGGACGGGCCGGCCAGCCCGGCGCGGGCGGGGGCGGGGGGGGTCTAACAAACCCCTCACCCCCCCGGCCGCAGGGTAACGGGGGCACCCCTGGCGGGCCCCCCCCCCTTCACT
>NZ_JBEXDT010000124.1:0-20623 GCF_040605905.1 Nonomuraea sp. NPDC005501
CGCGGCGCGGCGGCTGGTGCCCGTCCTGCTCGCCGTGGCGGTGCCCGCGCTCACCTTCGCCGTCCCGCGCCCCGGCGACGAGGGCCGCACGGTCAACATCGGCATCGTGCAGGGCAACGTGCCCGGCCGCGGCATGTACGCCCTGGGCGACGAGCCGGCCGTCGTGCTGAAGAACCACTCCGCCGAGACCGAGCGCCTGGCCGCCGCGGTCGACGCGGGCACGCTGCCCCGCCCCGACCTGGTCGTCCTGCCGGAGAACTCCACCGACATCGACCCGTACCGTGACACGTTCGCCCGCGAGACCATCGACGCGTCCGTCAAGGCCGTCGGCGTGCCCACCCTGGTCGGCGCGGTCGTCGCCATCGGCGACGAGCACCGCGCCACCCGCAGCCTCGTGTGGGACCCGGTCACCGGGCCCGGCGCCTACTACGACAAGCAACACCTGGTGCCCTTCGGGGAGTACACCCCGTTCAAGGACATCGTGCTCGCCCTGTGGGAGCGGGCGAGCCTGGTCGGCCGGCAGTCCGTGGCGGGCACCAAGCCGGGCGACCTGAGGATGGGGCCCGTGACGATCGGCGCGGTCAACTGCTACGAGGTGGCCTACGACGGCACCGTCCGCGGAACCGTGCGCACCGGGGCGAGCCCGATCGTGGTGCAGACCAACAACGCCACCTACGCCCTGTCCAACCTGCCGCCGCAGCAGCTCGCCATGTCCCAGATCCGGGCGGTGGAGCACAACCGGGCGGTCGTCACGGCCGCCACCACGGGGATCTCCGCCTACGTCACGCCTGACGGTAGGGTCTCGTGGCGGACCCGCGAGCTCGTCGCGGACATGACCGTGGTGAAGGTGCCCGTGCGCACCCAGGAGACGATCGCCACCCGGGTCGGCGCGCTGCCCGAGTGGGCGCTGGCGCTGATGGGCGTGGCGGCCGCGGGGGTGGCCGTGTGGCGCGGCAGGCGGCAAGGCGACCGGACGGGGAGAGGCTGATCATGGAGACTCTTGGCCGAGTGCTCATCATCGTGCCGACCTACAACGAGCGCGGCAACCTCCCGATGATCGCCGAGCGGGTGCGGGCGGCGCTGCCCGGGGCCCATCTGCTGGTGGTCGACGACAACAGCCCCGACGGCACCGGCGAGGTGGCCGACGAGCTCGCCGCCGGCGACGACCACATCCACGTCCTGCACCGCCCCGGCAAGGAAGGGCTCGGCGCCGCCTACATCGAGGCGTTCCGCTGGGGCCTCGACGAGGGCTTCAACGTGCTGGTCGAGATGGACGCCGACGGCTCCCACCAGCCGGAGGAGCTGTCCAAGCTGCTGGAGGCGCTGGCCGACGGCGCCGACCTGGCCATCGGCTCGCGCTATGTGCCCGGCGGCAGGGTCGTCAACTGGCCCGCCTCCCGCGAGCTGCTGTCCCGCGGCGCCAACATCTACACCCGGATCATGCTGGGCCTGGCGGTCCGCGACGCGACCGCGGGCTTCCGCGCCTACCGGGCCGAGACCCTGGAGAAGGTGGGCCTGGCCGACGTCGAGTCGCAGGGCTACTGCTTCCAGGTGGACCTCACGCTGCGCACCGTCCGCCACGGGCTGCGCGTGGCCGAGGTGCCGATCACGTTCGTCGAGCGGACCGTCGGCACCAGCAAGATGAGCCGGCGGGTCATGACCGAGTCGTTCTGGCGCATCGCCGTGTGGGGGTTCGCGGGACTGCCGGCACGGTTCGGCAGGAGACGTGGCTGATCGCGGAACGCACCGGCCCCGCCGGTCGTTGTTCGTGACGTACGCGCGCGCTGAATCGAGGTAACGATGCGCCTCCTGCTGTTCCTGGCCTTCCTGCTCGTCCCCGTGCTGGAGATCTGGCTGCTCATCCAGGTCGGGTCCGTCATCGGCGGCTGGCCGACCGTGGCCCTGCTCATCGCCGACAGCCTGCTCGGGGCCTGGCTGGTGCGCCGTGAGGGCAGGCGCGCCTGGCGGGCGCTGCAGGAGGCGCTGCAGTCCGGGCGCATGCCCGAGCACGAGCTGGCCGACGGCGCGCTGATCCTGGCCGGTGGCGTGCTGCTGCTGACGCCGGGCTTCTTCACCGACATCGCCGGGTTCCTGTGCGTGCTGCCGTTCACGCGGCCGCTGATGCGCCGGCTGGGGGCGTGGTTCTTCGACCGCAGGCTCAAGCGGATGGCCGCCGCCTCGCCGTACGCGCAGCTGTTCTCGCAGGCGTTCCCGGGCGGGCCCGACGCCGGAGCGGGCCGGGCCCCCGCGGGCGGCAAGGTCGTCCACGGCGAGGTGCTGCGCGAGGACCGCGAGCCGTAGCCCTCCCGGGCTGCAAGCGATTGCACAGAAACGACGGCCGGTCAAGTCGGTACGGCGTCGTCCATGAGATCCACCTGCGCGCTGCAACAAAACTGCACAGCCTTCCGCATTGACGCGGCCCGCAAACGGTTGCATAAAGGCATCAAGGCCGGCCGAGCTGACGCACGAGCACCACACCTGGTAAGGAGCCCGTTCATGGGAGCGGGCTCCTAGGTCACGGCTTGCCAGCGGAGGCCCACAGTGCCGATGAACGCAGTGCCAAGAAACGCAGTGCCAAGGAGCACAGGACGCGACAGGAAACCCCGCAAGGCCCGTTCACTGCTCGCCGCCCTCGTGGCGGCCGTCGCCGCCACGCTGCTGGCGGCCCTGGGGCTCCCCGCGATCCCCAGCGCGTCGGCCGTCACCCTGTTCGCCGACGACTTCGAGGACGGTGACGCGGCCGGCTGGACGAAGTCCGGTGGGAGCTGGTCGGTGGTGGCCGACGGCTCGCGCGCCTACCGGCAGTCCGGCACCAGCGCGGACGCCCGGGTCGTCGCCGGGTCCGCGTGGACGGGCCAGTCGGTGCAGGCGCGGGTGCGGCCCATCGCGTTCAACGGCTCCGGCCGGCACGTCGCGGTGCTGGCCAGGGCGCAGAGCACCAGCGCGTACTACTTCCTCGGGATCGGCGAGACCGGCGCGGTGGTCCTCGGCAGGCGTACCGGCGGCGCACCGGTGACCCTCGCCTCGGCCCCGGCCGGGATCGTGACGGGCACCTGGCACACACTCCGGCTGGAGGCGTTCGGCACGACGCTGCGCGGCTTCCTCGACGGGGCGGAGGTCGTCTCCGCGACGGACGCCACCTACGCCTCCGGCCGGGCCGGCCTGGCCGGCTCGTACGCGAGCGCCTCGTTCGACGACGTGCTCGTGACCGACGTGGGCGGCCCGACCGAGCCGCCGGTCACCCCGACCGTCACGCCGCCGCCCTCCGGAACGTGCACCAGCCCCGGCTCGCCCGCCGGGTTCGCCTCGGTGGACGCCTGGGGCCAGAGCGGCACCACCGGAGGCGCGGGCGGCCCGACCGTCGAGGTCGACACCGCGAGCGAGCTGATCTCCGCCATCGGGCGGAGCGGCCCTCTGACGGTGTGCGTGCGCGGCGTGATCACGGTGCCGGCGGGCATGTACGACGTCGCCTCCGACAAGACGATCGTGGGCGTCGGCTCGGCGTCGGGCATCAGCGGCGGCGGCCTCAACATCGGCCTGCCCGTCGACGACGCCGTGACCGCACCGCCCGCGAACGCCGTGCACAACGTGATCGTCCGCAACCTGACCTTCCGCGGCGCCAGCGACGACTCGATCAACGTGCAGATGTTCTCCCACCACGTGTGGCTCGACCACAACGACCTGTGCTGCGGCTATGACGGCCTGATCGACATCAAGCGCGGCTCGTCGTACGTCACCGTGTCCTGGAACCACGTCCACCAGCACACCAAGACCATGCTGCTCGGCCACGACGACTCCAACGGCGCGCAGGACGTCGGCCGGCTGAAGGTCACCTACCACCACAACTGGTTCGACCGGACGCCGCAGCGCAACCCGCGGGTCCGCTTCGGCGAGCCGGTGCACGTCTACAACAACTACTACTTCTACAACACCGACGTCGGCGTGGCCTGCCAGGCGAACGCCGGATGCCTGGTCGAGGGCAACTCCTTCGAGCGGGTCGAGGAGCCGGTCAGCAACAGCTACGCCGGCCCGTCGGGCAGGTGCGTCGCCCGCGACAACGTGTTCGTCGACTCCGGCACGCCCGACTGCGGCGGGACCGTGCAGGAGGCCAGGTCGTACTACGCCTACACCCTCGACGACCCCGCCTCGGTGAAGGCGATCGTCACCGCCGGCGCGGGCGTCGGCAAGATCGGCACCTGACCGCACAGCCCGGGCGCCGGCCCGCCTTCCCGGCACCTGACCGCACAACCCGGGCGCCGGCCCGCCGTCCCGGCGCCCGACCGCACAGCCCCGGCGCGCCGCACGCCTTCCCGGCGCCCGACCGCGAGCCCCGGGGCGCCCGCACCCCCACGGCCCGGGCGCCCCGGCACACCGGCCCCCTCCGTCAGAAAGCAGAGCGATCATGCCCCCCGGAACCGCTCGCCCCACACCGCCCGGCACCGCCGAGCCCGCCCCCGGCCCGAGGAGGCGCCGCCTCCGGCCCGAGGCGGCCGTCCCGCTCATCGCCTTCATGGCCCTGCTCACCGCCACCGTCCTCGTGTCCGCCATGACCTCCCCGCCCGCCGTGGCGGCAGCCCCCGCCCGGGCCGCCGAGCCCGCGAACGGGTTCGCCTCCGTCAGCGCCCTGGGCCAGAACGGCACCACCGGCGGCGCCGGCGGCCCCACCGTCACCGTCGGCACGACCCAGGACTTCCTCGACGCCATCGCCCGCCCCGGCCCGTACGTGATCCAGGTACGCGGCCGCATCACCCTGCCCACCGGCACGACCGACGGCATGCACGCCGTCACCTCGGACAAGACCATCATCGGCCTCGGCGCCGACGCCGCCCTCGTCGGAGGCGGCCTGACCATCGGCCTGCCGGTCGACGACCGCGTGACGGCCCCGCCCGCGAACGCCGTCCACAACATCATCATCCGCAACCTGACGATCACCGGCGCCACCGACGACCTGATCAACGTCCAGATGTTCAGCCACCACATCTGGATCGACCACAACGACCTGTCCGACGGCGACGACGGGGCCGTCGACATCAAGCGCGGCTCCGACTTCGTCACCGTGTCGTGGAACAGGTTCCACGACCACGACAAGACCCTGCTGCTGGGCCACGACGAGACCGCCGGGCCGCAGGACATCGGCCGGCTGCGGGTCACCTACCACCACAACTACTTCGACGGCTCCGACCAGCGCCATCCCAGGGTCCGCTTCTCCGCGCTGGTCCACGTCTACAACAACTACTACCGGGGCAACAGCTACGGGATCGCCTCCACCTACGACGCCGCCGTCCTGGCCGAGGGCAACTACTTCACCAACGTCAACAACCCCGGCCGGGTGGAGTTCAGCGGCGACCTCGGGCGGCTCGTCGAGCGGGACAACATCCTCGTCGCCTGCCACCACCCCATCGAGACGCGCGGCACCGTGACCGAGCCGCGCACCTATTACCCCTACACCGCCGACCCCGCCGTCAGCGTGCCCACCGTCGTCCCGGCCGGCGCCGGCGTCGGCAAGATCTGAGGAGTGCCATGTCCGTCGTGTCTGCCCCGCACAGCCTCGCCACGAGGCCCCACGCCACGAGGCCACACGCCACGAGGCCACACGCCACGAGGCCACACGGTTCGGGGCCACACGGTTCGGGGCCACGCGGTACGGGGCCACGCGGTACGGGCGCCAGGCCGTGGGGGCGGCTGCTCGCCGCGGCGACCCTGGCCGTCGCGCTGACCTCCGCACCCCTGCCCGCCGAATCCGCCGCGGCACTCCCCGCCGTCGTCCCCGTCGCGGCGGCTCGGGCGGCCGACGCGCCGATCGGGTTCGCCTCCGTCGACGCCCTCGGCCAGAACGGCACCACCGGCGGCGCCGGCGGCCCCTCCGTCACCATCACCACGGCCGCGCAGCTCAAGGACTACGCCGGCCGCGCGGGGCCGTACACGTTGTGGATCTCCGGCCGGGTCCGGACCAGCGGCATGATCACCGTCGTCGCGAACAAGAGCATCCTCGGCGTCGGCGCGACGGCGGAGATCACCGGCGGCGGCCTCCAGCTCGGCTCCACGACCCGCCCCGGCAACAACGTGATCATCCGCAACCTCCGGTTCACCGCCGCGGACGACGACTCCATCAGCGTCACCAACAAGGCCCACCACGTGTGGATCGACCACAACGACCTGTCCGACGGCTACGACGGCCTGCTCGACATCAAGCGGGAGTCGGACTTCGTCACGGTCTCGTGGAACAGGTTCCACGACCACAGCAAGACGATGCTGCTCGGCCACTCCGACACCTACACCGCCGACATCGGCAAGCTGCGGGTCACCTACCACCACAACTTCTTCGACGGCACCGACCAGCGTCACCCCCGGGTGCGCTTCGCCGAGCCGGTCCACGTGTTCAACAACTACTACCGCAACAACTCCCTGTACGGGGTGGCCTCGACGGAGAACGCGGGCGTCCTGGTGGAGGGCAACTACTTCGAGAACGTCGCCCACCCCATTCACGTCGGGTACGACAAGAGCGCTCCGGGACGGGTGGTCGAGCGCCGCAACGTGTACGCCGGCTCGGGCGCGCCGGAGACGGCCGGCACGGTCGTGGAGCCCTCCACGTACTACCCGTACACGCTGGACGAGCCCGCGAAGATCCCGTCGATCGTCGAAGCGGGCGCGGGGGTCGGCAAGCTCGGCTTCTGAGGCGCCTCACCGCCGGACGGGCCGCCCCGCCCGGGGCGCCCGGGCGGACCGCACGTCCCCGGTGGCCGGGCATGTCATGCTGAGCCGGATTCGGAGTACGATCCTGCGATCAACCGTATAGATCGGTCCAATACCGGCGAGGTCGTGTGTTCGGAATCATTCGCCCGTGCTCCGCGCACGTCTGCGCGAGCGTGCGCGACGCGTGGCGCGCCCACCTGTGCGGCCTCTGTCTCACGCTGAAGGACGGGCAGGGGCAGGCGGCCCGGCTGGCCACCAACTACGACACCCTGATCATCTCGGTCCTCACCGAGGCCCAGCTACCGTCCGCCTCCCCGCACCGCACCGCGGGCCCGTGCGCGCTGCGCGGGTTCCGGCGGGCCGACGTGGTGGACCACCGGGCTCAGGGGGCGCGGCTGGCCGCCTCGGTGTCGCTCGTGCTGGCCGCCGGCCGGCTCCGTGACCACGCCGCCGACGGCGACGCCGCCCCGGGCACCACTGTCGCGGGCCGCCGGCTGGCGGCCCGCTGGGAGGCGGCCGGGGCGCGGCTCGGGGCGGAGGTGGGCTTCGACACGGCGACGCTGGCGGCGACGGCGGAGCGGCAGATCACCCTGGAGCGCCTGGCCGCCGCCGGGCCGTCCACGGCCGCTTCCGCCGTCGGCGGGACAGCGGGGCTGCTGGAGCTGACCCGGCCCACCGAGGAGGCGGTCGCGGCGGCGTTCGCCCACACGGCGCTCATCGCCGGTCGCGCCGGGAACGCCGGCGTGCTGGCCGAGATCGGCACGCTGTTCGGGCGCCTGGCACACCTGCTCGACGCGGTCGAGGACCAGGAGGACGACGCGGCGCGGGGCGCGTTCAACCCGCTCACCGCCACCGGCACCGGCCGCGAGGAGGCGCGGCGGCTGTGCGACGACGCCGCGCACGGCATCGCCCTCGCCGTACGGGACCTGGAGCTGGAGGAGCGGCACCTGGTGGAGGTGCTCCTCGGCGCGGAGGTACGGCGGGCGGTGACACGTGCCTTCGGCGCGCACGCGACGGCCGCCCGCCGCCGGCCCGCCTGGCCGTTGCGGACGATGGCCGGCGCGGGCACGCTGCTCACGTGCGGGCTGTGGCGGCCGGAGTGGAGCGAGCTCAACGGCGCCTCGTGCGAGGAGCGCTGCTACCTGAAGGACGGTTGCGACGGTTGTGACGGCTGCTGTGACTGCTGCCAGTGCTCGTGCGACTGCTGCGAGTGCTCGGGCGGGTGTTGCGACTGCTCCTGCGACTGAGGCGCCCCGCGGCCCCGGGCCGAGGGGCCGAGCCGCTCGGCCGCTCCGCCTTCCGGCCGCCGGGGTCGCCGGAAAGCCGAACGCCGGCCCCCGTCGTCAGACGGAGACCGGCGTCCAGAAAACTGCCCCCGGGGACGTGCCCGGGGGCTTCACACCGTGAGAGGGGTTCAGGCGCTCCTGCGACGCTGGGCGCGAAGTACGGCCAGCCTCTCGTTGAGCACCTCCTCCAGGTCCTCGATGGATCGCCGCTCCAGCAGCATGTCCCAGTGTGTCCGCGGGGGCTTGGTCTTCTTCGACTCGGGCTGCTCGCCGTCCACCCGCACCGCGGTGGCGCCGCACATGCGGCACTCCCACGTCGCGGGGATCTCAGCCTCGGCGGCGAGCGGAACCTCGAAGAGATGGCCCTTCGGACAGGTGTAGGACACCTCCTGGCGTGGGGCCAGATCCGTGTTACGGTCGTTCTCGTAGCTGGTTGCCCCGAGCCGGGTGCCACGAAGTGCTCGCTCGCCCATGTCTGAATGCCTCCTACAGGGCCCCCATTGCGCGGGGGGTCTGTCTCCCACGGTGTCTAACGCTTGATACCGTGATGGGATTCCCACCCATGGCGTGATCCAATCGCCCCGGCACTCAGGAGTTCCCTCCAGAGGCGCGGCAATCCCTATGAGGCCGGGGATTCCCCTCGCGTAACGGCCCGCACGGCGAGCGTGCGACCGGTGAACGAGCCCTCCACCGCCTGCGCGTAGACGCGCGCCACCTCGGCCGCCGGCACCCCGTCCGCCGGGTCCATCCCGAGCGACACGAGCGTCTCCCGCACCCAGCCCGGGCTGACGGCGTTCAGACGCAGGCCGCGCGGCAGCTCGACGGCGGCGGCCCGCACGAACGCCTCCAGTCCCGCGTTGACCAGATGGCCCATCGACGACCCGGGCACCGGCTCGGCGAACCTCCCGCTGGTCAGCGTGACCGACCCGCCGTCCCGTAGCCGGCCGAGCGCGTGGCGGACCAGGTTCACCTGGCCGATCAGCTTGCCGTCGAGGCCGGTCCAGAACGCGGCGTCCGACGGGTCGTCCAGCGGCGTGAGCGCCCCGCTCGCGGCGCAGCACACCACCGCGTCCACCCCGCCTGACCGGCCGGCGCGGTCGAGCAGCGCGTCGATGGAGGCGGTGTCGCGCAGGTCGGCCGGCACGGAGTCCCCGGCCGAGCCCCCCGCCGAGCCTCCCGCTGAGCCCCCCGTCGAGCCCCGCCGCGAGACGCGCACCACCTCGTGCCGCCGCTCCAGCTCGTCGGCGACCGCCGTCCCGATGGTCCCCGTCGCGCCGATCACGATGATCCTCATTGCCGCTCCTCGACATCCAGGTGTTCAGGTGTCCAGGCTGCGGCGTGCCGCCGGGCGGTGCCAGCCCACCGCCGGAGGTACACCTGACAGGTGCAGGCTCGGCGATCGGGCATCGGCCAGACTGGGAGGCATGCGCGTACAGGGCGGACAGACGGCGACCGGACGAGGGCCCGGCTGGGAGCTGGGCGAGTTCCTGAGGACCAGGCGGGCGCGGCTGCGGCCCGAGGACGCCGGCCTGCCCGCGTACGGGGGCCGCCGCCGGGTGCCCGGCCTGCGCCGTGAGGAGCTGGCGCAGCTCGCGGGCGTCAGCGCCGGCTACTACACCCGGCTGGAGCAGGGCCAGAGCCCCGGTGCCTCGGACGCCGTGCTCGACGCGGTGGCCCGCGCGCTGCGGCTCGACGAGGCCGAGCGCGCCCACCTGTACTCCCTGGCCAGGCCCCGGCCCGCCGCGCGCCGCCGCCCGGCCAGGCCGGAGCGCGTGCGGCCCGGCGTCCGGGTCATGATCGAGTCGTTCGGCGACGTGCCGGCCCTGGTCATGGGCCGCTTCCTGGACGTCCTCGCCTGGAACCCCATGGCGCACGCCCTGCTGGCCGGGCACCTCGACTTCGGCGCGCCGGACCGGCCGGACGACCGGCCCAATATCGCCCGCATGATGTTCCTCGACCCGCACACGCGGGAGCTGTACGCGGACTGGCCGCGCAAGGCCCGCTCCACCGTCGCCGACCTGCGGCTGATCGCGGGCCGGTGGCCGGGCGACCCGGGACTCACCGGGCTGGTCGGCGAGCTGACCCTGCGCAGTCCCGAGTTCGCGCGGCTGTGGGCCGCCCACACCGTCGGCGACTGCGGCACCGCCGCCCGCGCGTACCGGCATCCCCTGGTCGGGACCATGGAGCTCGCGGCGGAGTTCATGGCCCTGACGGAGGACGAGGGGCAGCGGGTCGCGGTGTTCAACCCCGAGCCCGGCTCGCCGTCGGAGTCGGCGCTGCGGCTGCTCGCCGGTCTGACCGCCACGTCTCGGCCGCCAGCCACAGGCCGCCCGCCGCGATGAGCGCGCCGTGCGCGATCCGCAGCGGGTACGGGCCGAAGAACTGCGGGATGAACAGCGCGAACCCGAGTGCCAGCGGCGCGGCGCTCCACGCGGCCAGGACCCCGGAGCGGCGCACCGCGACGGCCGCCATCACGGTCCCGACGCCGAGCAGCGCCAGCCCGGCGGCGAACATGGTGACCGCCACCGGGTGGAAGCGGAACTCGCCGGCGAGCTCGATGAGCGCGGGCGCGCCGTCGCGCAGGGACCTGCGGGCGATCACGTGCAGCCCGAAGTCCTCGGCGCCGTAGTAGGGGAGCGTCAGGCCCGCCCCCACCCAGGTCACCGCGGCGGCCCGTGACGCGAGCCGGCCGCCCAGCAGCTCGCTCAGCCCGAGCACGCCCAGCCCCAGCAGGATGAAGCCGATCATGGCGGCCAGGTGCCCGGTCACCTAGGCGGGGGCGGCCATGGCCGCCGCGTCGTCACCGGAGGGCCGCACGGCCGGATAGACGAGGAACAGGACGCCGGCGGCCGCCAGGGCCGCCGAGGTGAGGCGAGGACTCATGACCACTCCCAGATGAAACCATTGCTCTTTAACGAGAGCAATGCTCTCTCAAGAGGGTGCCGTTCGTCAAGAGCGGTGCTCTCTTTACGGTTCCCTGGTCTCCAGCCTGGGCGCTCCCGGATCGGCGCCCGGCGGGAACTCTTCGGCGGGGCAGCGGTAAGGACAGGCGACTCTGCCCGCCCGCCCCGCCGGGCACCGCGTGAAAGAGTTGACCAGTCCATGGCCGAACCGGCGACAGCCGAGGACGTGGTGCCGGGACGTTCCCGGCGCCGCGGGGCGTCAGATCCGGTGCGGCACCTCGTTGCCCGCGGCGCGGATGGCCTTGGGCAGGTTGACCAGGGCCAGCAGGACGAAGCCCACCACGAAGAAGATGATCATGGAGACGATTGCGATCCGGTAGCTGTTGGTGAGCTGGAGCGCGATCGTCACCGTCAGCGCGCCGATGAAGGCCGAGCCCTTGTCGCTGATCTGCAGCAGGCTGAAGTACTCCGCCTCCCGCCCCCTGGGGATCACCTGGGAGAACAGCGAACGCGACAGCGCCTGGGTGCCGCCCAGCACGATCGCGATGGCCAGCGCCATGAGGTAGAACTGCAGCGCCTGGCCCTCCTGGACGTACATGGCGGCGACCACGATCACCGTCCAGATCACCAGACTGCCCAGCACGGTCCGCTTGGTGCCGAAGCGGCGCGCCAGCAGGCCCATGAGCAGCGCGCCGAAGAACGCCACGAACTGCACCATGAGGATGGCGCTGATCTGCACGGTCTTGTCCAGCTTCAGCGCCTCGGCGGCGAAGGCCGCGCTGTTGCCGATGACCGTCTGGATGCCGTCGTTGTAGACGAGGTACGCCACCAGGAACAGCAGGGTCAGCGGGTAGCGGCGCAGCTCGGCCAGGGTGCGGCCGAGCTGGCGGAAGCTGCCCGCGACCGAGCGCAGCGCCGTGCCCTCGTGGACCGGGACCGGCCGGTTGCGCAGCCGCAGCAGCGGCACGACGGTGAACGTCGCCCACCACAGCCCGGCCGACATCATGCTGATCCGCACCGACATGCCCTCGCTGAGGCCCAGGCTCTCGTGCTGCAGGTAGAGCACCAGGTTGAGGGCCAGCAGCAGGCCGCCGCCCAGGTAGCCGATGGCCCAGCCGCGCGAGGACACCCCGTCGCGCTCGTCCGGGGTCGAGATCTGCGGCAGGAACGAGTCGTACACGACGACGGAGGAGCCGTAGGCGAGGTTGGCGAGGACGAACAGCACGCCGCCGAGCAGGTAACGGTCGTCCTCGACGAAGTACAGGCACATGGTGGCCAGCGCGCCGGCGTAGGCGAAGCCGCCGAGCAGCTCCCGCTTGCGGCCGGTGTGGTCGGCGAGCGCCCCCACGATCGGCAGGAACACGATCTGCAGGAACACCGCGACGGTCAGCGTCAGCCCGAAGAACGCCGCGGGCCGCACGTCGGCGCCGAGCACGTCCACGTACCCGAGCCCGGGGTGGGCGGCGGCGAGCCTGTCGAAGTCGCGCGCGCACGTCTCGGCCGCGACCGTGGGGAAGTCCTGGGCGCAGGCCGCGGTGCGGGCCACGGGGATCAGGTACGGGCCGAGGAACACCGAGATGATCGTGGTGTAGAAGGCGGAGTTGGCCCAGTCGTAGAAGTACCAGCCGCGCTGCTCGCGCCTGCGCGCGGCCGGGGAGTCGGCGGTGGGGTCGTCGGGAACCGCGGGGGGTGCGGGTACGGGCATGGTGTCGAGTCGCTCCTAGGCCACGAGTCAGGCCGCCATGCGGCCGGGATGCCACTGGCCGCGGCGGTCCAGCACGTCGCGCAGGCCGGTGATGTTGTCGGTCATGATGCCGTCGACCCCGAGGTCGAGCAGGTGGTCCATGCGGGCGGTGTCGTTGACCGTCCACACGTGCACCTGCATGCCGATGGCGTGGGCGGTGCGGACCAGGCGGCCGGTGGTGACGCGCAGCCCGCGGAAGCCCACCGGCACCTGCGCGCACGGCACCCCCGCCCGCGACAGGCGGGTCAGCAGGCGGCCGTAGCCGGAGGTCGAGGCCGCGGCGCGCAGTGCGGCCACGCCGCGCGGGCCGAGCGACGAGCAGACCTCCCGCCCGATCGCGGCCCTGGCCATCAGCAGCCGTTCGTCGGAGAACGAGGTCAGGCACACCCGGTCGTGGGCGGAGGTGCGCCTGAGCGCCTCGGCCAGCGGCGCGATGGCGCCGGCCTCCTTCACGTCGATGTTGAAGCGGGCCTCCGGCCAGCTGCCGAGCAGGTCCTCCAGCAGCGGGATCTCGTGCTCGCCGTCGACGCGGGCCCGGCCGACCTCCCGGTACGGCAGCTCGGACAGCCGCCCGCGCCGGTCGGTGACCCGGTCGAGCGTGGGGTCGTGGAAGGCGAGCAGCACGCCGTCGGCCGTGGCCCGCGCGTCGGTCTCCAGGTAGGTGTAGCCGAGTCGTATCGCCCGGTCGAAGGCCGCGGCGGAGTTCTCCGCGCCCTCGGCGGCGCCCCCGCGGTGGGCGAAGGCGAGCGGGCCCGGATGGTCGAGAAAGGGGAAACGACGGCTGAGCACGTCCTGAAGTATGCCTTCCGGGAAAGGGATCTGGATGCGGACGACGGTTACGAATCAGCGATCGTCCCTCAAAATCAGGGTGATACCGGTGACTCCGCCAGATTCTGCCACTCCTGGCGGCGGGACTCGGACAGCGCGATGGCGGCGGCCACCGCGACGTTGACCGACCCGACGCGGCCGACCTGCGGGATGTAGCAGGCGCCGTCCACGGCGTCCAGCAGGGCGGGCGAGCAGCCGTGGTCCTCGCTGCCGACCACCAGGCACACGTCGCGGGCCAGGTCGGCCTGGTGCAGCGGCACGGCCCCGGCGGTCAGCTCGATCGCGAGCACGGTGTAGCCGTCGTCGCGGGCGGCCTTGACGGCGTCGAGGGCGGGCATCGGCTCGTGCCAGGTGACCAGCCGCTCGGTGCCGAGCGCGGTCTTGCCGGCCTTGGGGTTGGTCGGCGGGGTCGCGTTGCCGGCCAGCCAGATCTGGTCGGCGCCGAACGCGGCGGCCGTCCGGAAGATCGAGCCCACGTTGAACGGGCCGGTGACCGACTCGAGGATCAGGGAGAGCCGGTTGCCCGTCTGCCGCCGCCAGGCGCGGTTGAGCCGTTTGACGTCGGTGGGGCGGAGCTGCCTTCTCATGCTTCCACTTTCAGGATTCGGTAGGCGGCCCGGGAGGCCTCGCGGGAGGCCTGCCAGCCCTGCTCGCCGAGCCAGCGCTGCAGGGAGTCGGAGCCGAGGTGTTTCTGGACGACCAGGTAGGCGACGCCGCCCGGCGCGAGGCGCGACAGCCACCCGGTGAGCATCGCGTGCAGGGCCGGCTTGCCGATGCGGATGGCCGGGTTGGACCAGATGGCCTGGAAGGTCACCTCGTCCGGCATCTCGTCGGCGTGCACGGATCTTACTGTGCCGAGGCCCGCGGCCCGGGCGTTGCGCTCCGTGAGCTCCACACTACGGCGGTTCACGTCGACGGCCCACACCGTCGCCTCCGGGGCGCGCGAGGCCATGGTCAGCGCGATCGGCCCGTACCCGCATCCCAGGTCGAGCAGGTCGCCCCGTGGAGGGGGCGGCGGGACGGTCTCCAGCAGGACGCGCGTGCCGAGGTCGACCCGCTCGGGCGAGAAGACGCCCCGGTCGGTCTCCAGCCGCAGGTGCAGGTCGGGCAGCACCAGATCGACGGTGCCCGGCCTGCTGGCGGCTCCCGGCTGTTCGGAGAAGTAGTGGGCCACGTGCCTGAACGTTACGGGATCCGCGCCCCGAACAGCACGGCGGCGCCCGCCACCAGCACCCCGGCGAGGATCGCCGCCACGATGAACCACTGCGTGATCTCCTGGTTCACCAGTTTGAACCCGAGCGAGGTGCCGATCTGCTCGTAGACGTCGCGCAGCTCGCTGCCGGACTCGGCCGTGTAGGCCCGGCCGCTGGTGCCGTCGGACAGCGACTGCAGGGTCTGCTTGTTGACCGGCACGTTGACCGGCCTGCCGTCGATCGACACCGTGCCCTCCTGCGTGCCGTACGCGATCGTGGAGACCGGGACGCGGGCCTGCTTGGCGGCGTCGATGGCCTCGGTGACCGAGCGGCCGGAGGTGTTGTCGCCGTCGGACAGCAGCACGATCGCGGAGGGCGGCGGGTCGGTGACGGCGTCCTGGTCGAACGACTTGACCGAGTCCAGCGCGTTGAAGACCGCCTCCCCGATGGCCGTGCCCGGCCTGGTGGACAGGTTGCCGATGGCGGTGACCACGGCCTGGTGGTCGGTGGTGGGGGAGATGACGACGTTCGCCGAGCGGGCGAACGACACGACGCCCACGTTGAACCGGTCGGGCAGCTTCTTGACGAACGCCTGCGCCGCGGTCTTGGCCGCGCTGATCCGGTTGGGCTGGACGTCGCCGGCGTCCATCGACAGCGACACGTCCAGGGCGATCATGATGGTGGCGCGGTCGCGCGGCACGCGCACCTGGTCGGCCGGCTTGGCCGCGCCGATCACCAGCAGCCCCATCATCAGCAGGAACAGCAGCGGCGCGACGTGCCGCCGCCAGCCGGGCCCGGCCGGGGCGACGAGGTCGAGCAGCGCCAGGTTCGTGAAGCGCACGGTGTAGCGCCGGCGGGCGAACTGCGCGGCGACGTAGCCGCCGGCGAGCAGCACGAGCAGCGCGAACAGCCACAGCCACGCGGGGGAGAGGAAGGTCATGAGGTTCTCCGGTGCGCGAGGTGGCTCATGCGGCGCTGGCGCAGCACGAACTGCGCCACGTCGAACACCCAGTCGCGGTCGGTGCGCAGCACGAGGTGGGCGACGCCGGCGCGGCGCAGCGCCGCCCGGGTGCCCTCGCGTTGCGCGGCCGCCGCCTCGGCGTACGCATGCCGGACTTTGGGTGAAAGGTGCACTTCGCGTACGTTCCCGGTCTCCGGGTCGGCGAACGCGACCCGGCCCACGTCGGGCAGCTCCAGCTCGCGGGGGTCGATCACCTCGACCGCGAGCACCTGGTGCCGGGCCGCCAGCCGGCGGATCGGCCGCTCCCACGGCCGCTCGGCGGCCGGGTCCAGCTCGGGACGCGCGTCGAGGAAGTCGGACACCACCACGCGCATGCCGCGCCGCCTGCGGGTGGCCGCCAGCACGTCGATACCCTCCGCCAGGTCCGGCGCGTCGGGCACGGGCCGGCCGCGCGGGGCGTCCATCAACGAGTGCAGCAGCCCGTACAGAGCGGGGCGGCCGGTGCGGGCGGGCATCCGATGAATGTACTCGTCGTGCAGCACGAGCGCGCCGAACCGGTCGCCCATGCGGCTGGACAGGAAGCCGATCGCGCCGATCGCCGCCACCACCAGGTCGCGCTTGTCGGTGTCGGCCGTGCCGAAGTCCATGCTCGGCGACAGGTCGGCCAGCGCCCACGTCTCCAGCTCACGGTCGGCGATCAGGTCGCGCACGTGCGGCACGGTCGTGCGCGCCGTCACGGCCCAGTCCATGCGCCGTACGTCGTCCTCGCCGGGCACGTAGACCCGGCTGTCGCCGGCCTCGCTGCCCGTGCCGGGCAGCAGCCCCAGGTGAGCGCCGTGCAACAGGCCGTCGAGCCGGCGGGTCACCACCAGCTCCAGCCTCCGCAGCGCCTGCTCCGCGGTGTTCACTGCTCGCTCACCGCTCCTCATTCGCTACGCGGCCACGCTCGTCCCTCGCGCGTCCACTCCGCTCACTGCGTCGGGTTCGCTCGGTGTTCACCGGTCGCTCACCGGTTCTGGTTCCAGACGACGAGGGGCGGGGGTACGGCGTGCAGGATCTGCCTGACCACCTGCTCCGGGTCGACGCCGTCGGCCAGCGCGTCGAACGTGAGCATCAGCCGGTGCGCCATCACGTCCACCGCCACGTCGCGCACGTCGTCGGGCAGCAGGTAGTCGCGGCCCCGCAGCAGGGCCAGGGCCCGGCCGGCGGCCACCAGGCCCAGGGTGGCGCGCGGGCTGACCCCGATCTCGATGGTGTCGGTCAGGTCGGCCAGGCCGTACTCGGCGGGCGAGCGGGTGGCCATGACCAGCCGCACCACGTAGTCGGCGACGAGCTGGTGGACCGAGACCGACTCGGCGGCGGCCTGCAGCGCCAGCAGCCGGTCGGGTTCGAGCACCCGCGACGGCGTGGGCGGGGTGACGCTCATGCGGTGCAGGATCTCCAGCTCCTCGTGGGCGCTGGGATGCGGCACCCGCACCCGGAACAGGAACCGGTCGCGCTGCACCTCCGGCAGCGGGTAGACGCCCTCGGACTCGATCGGGTTCTGGGTGGCCAGCACGATGAACGGCCGGGGCAGCGGATGCGTGACCCCGGCCAGCGTGACCTGCCGCTCGGCCATGACCTCCAGCAGCGCCGACTGCACCTTGGCCGGGGCCCGGTTGATCTCGTCGGCCAGCAGGAAGTTCACGAACACCGGCCCGAGCTCGACGTCGAACTTCTCGTTGGACGGATGGAACACCCGGGTGCCGACGATGTCGCTCGGCACCAGGTCGGGGGTGAACTGGATGCGGGCGAACGTGCCGCCCACCACGGTGGCCAGGGTGGACGCGGCCAGGGTCTTGGCGACGCCGGGGACCCCTTCCAGCAGGCAGTGCCCGCGCGCGAGCAGGGCCACGACCAGCCGCTCGACCATGTGCTCCTGCCCGACGATGACCCGCCGGACCTCGTCGAGGGCCTGACGCAGCACAGCCGCATCGGTTCCGCCTGGCAACTCTTCGGCGACGCTCATGACGCCCATTCCACCAAAGGTCCCGCGAACGTGCATCACGCCACGTCTGTGCTTTCATGGCAAACGTGGCAAGTCCGCTGCAGTATGGCGATCCTCCGCGGCTCGGGCCGTTCGTGGTTCAGGCGCGCCTGAACCAGGCACCGGCCGGGTTCGTGTACCTCGGGCAGGGCGCCGACGGGCGCGCCGTGTCGCTGGCCGTGCTGACCCGGGGCGCCGCCTTCGACGCGGCGGCGCGGGAGCGGTTCGTCACGGCGATGCGCGAGGCGTCGGCGCGCGGCGGCGTGCGCGGCTGGCTCGGCCGGGCCGCCCGGTCGCGGGCCGCCGTGCTGGAGGGCACGCCCGAGGTGCTGGCCATGGAGACCGGCAAGGCGCCATGGGTGGCCGTGCCGTATGTGCCGGGCCGGCCGGGAGCCGAGTGGTTCCTCGGGCCGGTGATGGTCGGGGGCACCTTCATCGGGCCCGCGCACGGCCCGGACTTCGTGCCGTACTGGCTGACCGACCGCGCGCCCGCGCTGCCCGGCCCGCCGCCCCGGCCCGCGCCCCTCACCGAGACGCGCAAGCGGGTGCTGCTGGCGGCGCTGGCCCTGGCCGTGCTGGTGCTGCTGCTCACGGTGATCGCGATGCTGCTGCTGTTCGGCCGGTCGGAGAGTGAGCCGATGCCCAGGCCGCTGCCGCCCACCAACTTCCAGCCGACGCCGCCGCCCACCCCCGCCACGCCCGAGCCGCAGCAGCCCACGCCCTCCCCGTCGCCGTCGCCGAGCCAGAGCGGCCGGGGCACGCCGGACCGCTCGCCCGGCGACGACCAGGGCCAGGACCAGCAGCTCTGAGCCGCCCGCTCGCCCGGTCGCCGTGGAAGCCCGGTCGCCGTGGAAGCCGGGCCGCCGTGAAGGTCGGGCCGCCGTGGAAGCCGGGGCCGCCGTGGAACAGGTTGAGCCTCCTGTCGCGGGAGGCTTTAGCGTCCCGCGGCATGGAGTTCATCGTTCACGACACCCTCACCGCCATGGCGGACCTGCTGGAGCAGCCGCTGGAGCGCCGTCCCGACCGCCTGCGCGAGCTGATGGCCCCCGTGCGGTCCGCCGTCCCGATGCCCGGCGACATTGTCGACATCCACCACCGGGGCTCCGGCTTCCGCGTCGACGTCGACGACCCCCGCTACCTGCCGGCCCTGCGCCGGATGATCGACGCCGACGTGCTCGGCCACGTCGAGCGGGAGCTGCGCCGCGCCTCCGAACGGCTCAAGGACGCCCCGCAGCCCGACTCGCTGCAGGTCATGTTCATCCTCGGCAACCCCGACGACGACTACCTCATGAGCGACACCGGCGGCTACTACGGCATCGCCGGCGCGCCCGGCTGGCTGTACCTGCTCGCCTGGCCCACCGACGAGAACATCGGGCGCATCGCGCACTGCGCGGTCCACGAGTTCCACCACAGCGTCCGCTACACCACCGTGGAGTGGAACCCGGCCACCGTGACCGTCGGCGAGCACATCGTGGCGGAGGGGTTGGCCGAGGCGTTCGTGCGGGAGCTGTCGGGGCCGGAGGCCATGGGGCCGTGGTCGTCGAGGGTGACGGGGGCCCCGCTGGAGTCGGCGTACGAGCGGATCATGGCGGACATCGACCTGGAGGGGATGGCGAACACGCCGGCGTACGTGCTGGGCGACACCGCGGCGCGCCGCTTCGGCTCGGAGCCGCGCGGCATCCCCGACATGGCGGGGTACGCGGTGGGGCTGCGGCTGGTGGACGCGCACCTGGAGGCGACCGGCATGACGGCGGCGGAGAGCAGCCTGCTGCCCCCCTCCCGCATCCTGGAGAGCTCCCGCGCCTGACGACCCTCCGGACCGGCGCGCGTCAGCGGGGGTCTCAGCCGGGGTCGGCGGGGGACACGAAGCCGGACTCGTACGCGGCGATGACGGCCTGGGTGCGGTCGCGGGCGCCGAGCTTGGCCAGCACGTTGCCGACGTGGGTCTTGACCGTCTCCTGGCCGACGACCAGCTCGGCCGCGATCTCGCCGTTGGACAGCCCCCGGGCCATCAGCCGCAGGACGTCGCCCTCGCGGCCGGTGAGCCGGTCGACGCCCGGCACGGCCGTCACGGGCCGGCGGCCGGCCAGCGCCCGGATCGCCGCCGGGAACAGCAGCGAGTCCCCGGCGGCGACGAGCTTGACCGCCCGCACCAGCTCGTCGGGCCGGGTGCGCTTCAGCAGGAACCCGTCGGCCCCGGCGCGCAGCGCGTCGTAGATGTAGTCGTCGTTCTCGAACGTCGTGACGACGATCACCTTCGGCGGGGCGTCCAGCGACACCAGCCGGCGGGTGGCCTGGATGCCGTCGACGGCCGGCATCCGCACGTCCATGAGCACCACGTCAGGGCGCTCGCGGCGCACCACGGGCAGGACCTCGGCGCCGTCGGCGGCCTCGCCGACCACCTCCAGTCCCGGCTCGGAGCCGAGGATGATCCGCAGGCCCGCGCGCACCAGGTCCTCGTCGTCGGCGATCACGACTCTCACCGTCATGGAGCAGACCGTAGCGGCAGCCGCGCGGTGACCCGCCACCAGCCCTCCGGGGCGCCGTCGCAGGCGTCGGCCGGGCCCGCCTCCAGCTCGCCGCTCAGGAGCCGTACGCGCTCGCGCATGCCCGCCAGCCCCCGGCCCCCGCCCACCGCGGCTGCGGTCCCCCCGGACGACGCGGCGGTCCGGTTGGCCACCTCCAGGCGCAGGTCGCCGTCGCGTACGGCCACCGCCAGCCGTACCGTGCCGTGTCCGTGCCTGATGGCGTTGGTCAGGGCCTCCTGCACGATCCGGTACGCCTCCCTGGAGACCGGCGCGGGGACCGCGGACACGTCGCCCACCTCGCGCTCCACGGACGCTCCCGAGGCGGCGACGAGCGCGTCCAGGTCCTTCAGCGTCGCCCACTCCTCCCTGATGCGGGGGGCGGGCGCGCGGGCGGCGCGCGGCGGGTCGCCCGCCCGCGGGACGCCCTGTGATCGGAACATCACACGTCTGAACTACAGTCA